>JALYVR010000811.1 GCA_030853145.1 Chloroflexota bacterium
GCGAGGGAGAGATTACGGTACACCATGATCCCCGTGTGACACAAGTCGGCAGAATACTGCGTGCCACGAAATTGGATGAGTTGCCCCAACTCATCAACGTCCTGCGCGGTGAAATGAGCCTGGTCGGGCCACGTCCCGAATCGCCGTACTTTGTTGCGTACTACACTGAGCAACAAAAAGAAGTTTTACGCGTGAGACCCGGCATTACAGGCGCGGCCCAACTGGTGTACTGTCACGAGGAAGAGCTGCTTACCGCTAGCGATCCGGAGCAGCAGTACCTCGACGTGATTATGCCCGCCAAGCTGGCGATTGACCTGAACTATGTGCGCCAGCACTCCTTCTGGCTGGATATACAGATACTCTTGAGCACCTTCGTTGTGCTTGTGCCTCTGCCTGCGTTACGCAGGCCTGGATCAAAGATACAGCGAGCTTTCTCCCTTATCGTGCTGCGTCGCCTGCGTCTCTACGGCCTCTCCGTGCTCCTGGATATCCTATGTGTGGCCTGCGCGTTTGAGATGTCAACGGTGCTGCGCTTTATCGATACCGCGGATATGACGCGGGAGCTTGCGCGCCTCTCTCCTCTCAATGTGCTGGTTGGCTGCCTGTATGCGACGATAGCGTATGCCATGGGTTTGCACCGGAGTCTGTGGCGCTACGCAGGCATGCGCGATGGACTGGCGTTGTTGCTCGCCCTGGGGGTCACGGTCGGTATCACCAGTGTGGCTGACCTGTTTCCCTTTGCGGATGAGCGTCTGTTCCCGATCAGCATCATCATCGGGGGGGCGCTTTCAGCGTTTCTCTTTGTGGGATGCGCCAAAGTTGCGCCTCGTGTCCTGCAGGTTGGTCTCTCCTTGCGGTCCCGTGGGACGCTGCGTGTGCTTATTGTGGGGGCGGGGCAGGCCGGAGCCGCTCTGGCCGCGCGCTTCCTACTCAATAGCGCGTATGGCTACCAGGTGCTGGCATTTGTCGACGATGACCCGGAAAAGCAGCGCCGCAGCCTGCATGGGCGACCGATTCTCGGCATGACGAGCGATATTCCCACGGTCGTCCAAAAATGTGAGATCGATGTGATCGCTATCGCCCTGCCCACCGTGAGGGCCGAACGCATCGGCGAGATCGTGGCCATCTGCCAGCGCACGCCGGCACGCATCAAGATCATGCAAGGGCTGCACGAGATGATTGGTCAACGATCTCACTCTCTCCTGCTGCGCGAGGTGAATGTCGCCGATCTCCTTGGACGCGAGGTGATCCCACTCCAGACAGCAGAGGCAAAAAAGGCCCTGGCAGGCAAGACGGTCCTGGTGACGGGGGCGGCCGGTTCCATCGGTGCTGAGCTTTGCCGCCAGGTCATTGGGTACGCGCCAGCGGCGGTTCTGGCACTGGACAACAACGAGACAGGGCTTTTCGAATTACAGGAGGATCTGCGCTCGAACTCGGATGCCGCCGTGCTGAGTATTCACATCGGAGATATCACTAATAGCCAGTCGATGGAACGCTTTCTCAGAGAGAAGCGCCCGCACATCATCTTTCATGCCGCGGCCTACAAGCATGTCCCGCTGCTGGAAGCGCATCCTGACTTCGCGATCCACACCAATGTGCTGGGTACCTGGTGTCTCTGCCAACTGGCCCAGCGCCACGCGGTCGAACGTTTCATTTTTATCTCCAGCGATAAGGCAGCGGAGCCTGTGAACGTGTTAGGCGCCTCCAAACGCGCTGGTGAGCTGCTCATGCAGGTACTGGCGCAGGCCCGGCAAGGACCGACGACGTTCTGTTCCGTCCGCTTTGGGAATGTGATTGGCAGCCGCGGCAGCGTAGTACCAACCTTTACGAGGCAGATCGAGCAGGGTGGCCCGGTGACGGTGACCGATCCTGAGGCGACGCGCTACTTTATGACGATTCCAGAGGCCTGTGGCCTGGTTGTGCATAGCGCGACGATGGCGAAGAACGGCGAACTTTTCTTGCTCGACATGGGAGAGCCGGTGCGTATCGTTGACCTCGCCGAGAAAATGATTCGTTTGCGCGGGTTGCGTGTGCAGCACGACATCGCTGTGATCTATACCGGACTGCGCCCTGGCGAGCGCCTCCACGAACGTTTAACCGCGCACGATGAGCGCCTTGTTCCCACCGCGAATAGCAAGATATTTCATATAGTTCAAGAAGGGGAGACGCCAACCCTCGACCAGATAGAGCAATGGATGCAAAACGTGCAGGAGATTCTTGCTGAAGGCAACCTGCCATTATTGCGCGAACAACTCTTTGCTATTGTGCGAGAACCTGTGGGTGTCTAGTAGTTTGCTCATTTTCATGTGCCGGGTGGGATCATAGCGACCGCGAGGGGCGCCACTACACAGACAGAGGAGCGGGCGCTCCCCCAACCGCGTAGGGATTCGGCTTGCCGCATCCGTATGGCAGGCCCTTGGGCCTGGGAGGAGGCCCCACAAGGG
>JALYVR010000812.1 GCA_030853145.1 Chloroflexota bacterium
CGTAAGCATTGACGCGACTCTGGAGGGTGGCAGGGGTGACGAGCTGGCGCAGCACAATACCGTTCATCGTCGTCAACGTGTAACAGCCTTGCCAGCAGGCGTATAGCACCAGAGCGATATACAAAGAGGAGGTCCAGGCTAATGCTGCCAGGAGCGCCAGATCACACGTCATCGCGGCCAGCGTGACCCAGCCAATAGGAAGCAGCCTGGTCAACCGGGAAAGCGACACAGTTGCCAGCAATGATCCCAGGGCGCCCGCCGTAAAAAGCCAGCCGATACGCGCGTCAGTGGTCGGTAGTCCGAGGGATTGCACGGCATAGACGACCAGTAGGCCCATCACGGCTCCCCCGGTGAGACTGTTCCCAAAACCGAGCAGTGTCAGCGTGCGCACCAGGCGCTGGCGCCAGAGAAACCCAATCCCCTCGCGAATACCCCCCAATGTGCGTTTCACTATCGCCTGCGAGGTTCCATCAGAGAGAGCAAGCGTGCTCAGGGCGCGTGGAATGAGGGCCAGCGTCACCGCTGAGAGGAGGTAGCTCAAGGCATCGAATCCAAGTGAAAGCGCCGGGCCGATTGTCGCTGCCAACAACCCTCCGATGGCCGGACCAATGATCTGCACAATGGTATCCGTTGTCCAGAGAGCACTGTATGCAGCGACGATGCGTTCGCGCCCAACGAGAGTTGGGATCGCCCCGAAATTGGCGGCGTCGAACCAGACAAAGGCGGTTGCTGAAAGCAGTGCTACCGCGAAGACCTGAAGAATCGTGAGCGCATGCAGCCAGGCCGCCACCGGGATGCTGGCGAGAAGCAGCATATTGAGCAGATCACAGCCTACCATCAGCCACCGCCGGTTCACCTGGTCGGCAAGTGCGCCCGCGAAGAGACCAAAGAGCAGGTAGGGGATTACTTCTAATGCCGCCAGCAGCGATGTCAAAAACGCGGAAGCTGTCAGGCGGTATATGAGGATGGGCAGCACCACCGCGGTGATCGCCGTGCCAAGTAGCGAAACAGCGCGTCCCGTCCAGAAGAGGCCAAAGGCCCCATCTTTCCAGAGAGGAGCAGTGGGCTGATGGGAAGCAGACATGAGTTACACACTCCTTATGAGATGCTGAAAGCAGGTCCCACGCTCACCTCGCCGCGCCACAGAGCTTGCAGCATATCCTCCGCCGTTGGCTTCTTCTCTGCCTCACTCTCATGCGCTGTGTGTAGTCTGCCCACTGCCAGGCGAGCCAGCTTCCCCGGTTCCAGCGAGCCGTGCGTGTCATCGAAGCCGAGCGCGCGCGCGCCGTCGAGCGTGCAGAGGCGCAGAAGTTCGTGCGGATCGAGGTCCACCCCAGCCGCCCGGTGGGTGGATGCGGCGCTGATAGCCTCCTCCCACACGCTGAGCGATGGGGAGCTGCCCAGGCTATCAGTTCCTATAGCCATAGATATCCCGGCCTGCTGGTAGGTTTCGATGGGCATACGGCCGCAGTTAAGCAGGAAGTTGCTGCGAGGGCAATGCGCCATCGGCACACGGTATTTCGCCAGCAGGTCCAGGTCATCACGATTAACCTGCACACCATGCACCAGTAGCGGCCGTGTTTTCAGCACGCCTAGATCATGGAGATAACGCACAGGAGAGCGGCCAGCGGGGGGTATCCATTCGACGGCGCGTACATCTGGTGGGTAGAGGATCGTGGGGATGTCGCCGGTGCCGTGGAGCAGGAACTCCGTCTCGGCCGGTGACTCGGCCACGTGGATGCAGAAGGGTACGTTCTCCTCAAGTACCCAGGGAAGGGTGATGCGAAAGAGTTCCGCCGAGACCGTGTAGGGGGTGTGCAGCGTGATCCCGAAGCGTATGCGTTCCTCGCCATACTCAGCGCGCCAGCGCCGCACCTGTTCCTGCCCGCTCTGTAAAAGTTGCGCCGCCTGGGCTGGATCGGGCCCGATCAGTTCATGGTAGATCACGCCGTAGAGTCCGCTCTCCAGCAGTGGCTCCACGCTTATCGGCCGATTGCTGATGTCGCCGACGACCGCCGTAGCGCTGGCGCTGAGCATTGCGCAGCCAGCGCGCGCGCCCTCGATCAATACGTCGTTGGTGACGCCCCTGCGTGTTTTGACCAGCTCGACGATCCAGCGCGTGAAACTGCGGTCGGCGATGTATGCCTGGCCCATCGCCGCCAGCGCGGTCAGTTCCAGGTGCGTGTGGGCGTTGACGGCCCGCGGCATCAGCATACTCGCGCCAAGGTCCGTCACCGGCGCCCCCGCGTAGCGCCGCGCCATGTCGTCCGCTGGCCCAACAGCCACGATGCGCTTCCCATCGACCGCCACGATCCCGTGGGTGATGGGGGGAGCCGAAACAGGATAGATGTATTGTGCCTGGTAGAGTTGCATGACATTCCCTTCCCTATCACAGCTACTCTTGATAGCCTGTCTCCTGCCATCTTCCTGCATGATGAGTGGG
>JALYVR010000140.1 GCA_030853145.1 Chloroflexota bacterium
GCTTTATCTACTGTATCTCGTCGTGGCCTATGTCGGCTCACACCACTTTTAATAGGAAAGGAAAGCATCTATGGCTCTCATTGAAGAAGTCCGCGCCGTACCAGACATGAGCGGAGACACGCGCGTGCGTGTGTTCCGGCGCGGTTTTCAAGGTGACCCAGAAGAATCTGAAGGCATGGAGGTTGATGCGTACCTCGTTGTGACCCAGCGCTATATCGTCGTGCTTGATACGCTGTTGTGTCTCGAAGATGTCGGGTCCATGATGCAGACGCTCCCCACCGATCTGGCAGGCCGGCAAGTGCTGGTCGTCAATAGTCACGCCGACTGGGATCATAGCTGGGGCAACGCCTATTTCATGGGCGAGCACGCGGCGCCGATCATCGCCCACGATCATTGCCTGCTGCGTATGCAATCGGAGGAGGCGCGCGCAGGCTTGAGGGAGTACCAGGAGCGCTATGCCATCTTTCGTTCTGTGGTCCTGGTACCGCCGACCGTGACATTCGAGCAGCAGCTTACTATCCACGGCGGCGACCTGACCATCGAGTTGCTCGCCACGCCAGGCCACCATCCCGACCATATCGCCGCCTGGCTCCCAGAACTGCGCCTGCTGCTGGCCTTCGACGCGGCGGAGATGCCCTTACCACTGATCGAAAACGCGGCCTGCGCGCCTTTGATGTTCGCCAGCCTGGAGCGCATGATCGCCTTGCAGCCACTACGCGTGCTCTGCTCCCACGGCAAGACCACCAGCCCGGACCAGTTGCAAGCTAACCTCGCGTACCTACGCGAGATTGAGCAACGCTGCCAGACACTGCTGACGACGCGCCGCCCAGAGGCTGCTGACCTCGAACAGGGCGCCGCGCTGATCGACTACCCACTGGACGAGGTGCTGGCCGCCATCAATGAGCCGGTTGATCGCCGCTTTTACGGCCGGGCGCACGATAACAATGTGCGCAGCATTATGGGCTGGCTGAGCGGCCTGGGCCTCTGATGCTGATGGCAGCCTATCACTCCCGCACATCGCCATCGGACGAGACCTTTTCCGCCCTCTGGCCTTCAGGCGTGGACTCTGATACGGCTGGATGATCGCTGATGTTTGCAGGCTGCAACACCTCACGCCGGTGCATACGGTTCCGCCTGGTAAAGCGGTAGAGCAGGAAGAAGAACAGTATAATTAGCACAATCGGCAGAAGACGAGTTACGTCGAGGCCGCCTCCGCTGCCAGGGTACTGGTAGACATCGTTGGCGGCCGCGAACAGTTGCGAATTACTGTCCCCTCCAAGCCTGAGCGCGTAGATAGACTGTCCCCTGGGCAGCCCCACCACCAGAGCACTCCAGATCTGCCCGCCGTCACTGCTACGGAAGACGCCGATGCCGGTTCCGATATAGATGGTGCCGGCATTGCCATAATCAATGAGGATACGCCGGACGGTCGTTGTCGCCAGTGGATCTTTGCCTCGCTGCCAGCTCGCCCCCGCATCGTGAGAGAGGAAGACGCCGCGATTCGTGCCGGCGATGACCAGCCCCGGCGTCCCCCCCCCGGCAGAGGCCGGGTAGACAGCATACACGATAAGACCGGGGGGTAGGCCACTATTAAGCGCCTGCCAGTTTTTCCCGCTATCTGCCGAGCGATAGATACCCGTATTCGTCGCGGCCCAGAGCTGGCGCTGCACGGCATCGAAGATCAGGCCATTGACGCCAGTATCCGTGGGCAGGCCACTGCCAGAGGCCGACCAAGCGTTGCCGCCATCGGCGCTAGTCGCTACCCCGTGGTGGGCTGTACCCACATAGATGGCGCCGGAGGAGCTGTAATCAAAAGCCAGCGCGCTATAGCTATCGGCTGGCAAACCGCCGATCTTGCCAACAGCGCTCCATTGCTGTGCCCCGTTGGCGCTCACAAAGAGACCCTTGTCGCTGGCCGCATACAATTTCTTGCCGCTGGCATCGAACGCGAGCGCGTAGATGGAGACCGGCAGAGGCAAACCGCTGCTTTGCCTGCGCCAATGCTGGCCATTATCCGTGGACACAAAGACGCCATCCTGGGTATCCCCGGCGTAGAGTATCTGCGAGTTGGCCGGGTTAGTCTCCAGCGCGCGAATATGCTGGCGCTGCAAGCCGCTGGCCTGCCAGGTACCACTGCCCAGCAGCCCTGTGTTGGAGGCACAGGCAGAGAGACACAGAAGCACCAGGGATAGAGGCAACAGCAGCCGAGCCAGAGTATGACGATACGCTGGGTATGTCATCTCGCGCATGCTTATTTAATCCTGGCGGCGAATGACCCGGCGCATATAAACAACGGTCTCCTGGATTTCATAGCCTCGCGGCAGTTTTAACGACTTCGGGGTCTGCGGCTTGAGCATCTCGCGTACTCCGCCCAGGATTGGGAGCGTCTCCGCCACCTGCCCGCTTGAACGGGCCATGCGCGTCAGCAGGCCACGGCGTAGCAATTCTATGCCAACACCTACCGCCAGCGCGCCCACGCCTGCCGCGAGCCGTGGCAATTGCGCGTTTTGGAACACAGCGGGAAGATTTGAGCGCGTAGCGTCGATGGGTACCAGGCTGGTTGAAGGCTCAATCAGATCCGCGCCGCACTGGCGGCAGAACACGTCATCTTCAAAGCTCGCGGCACGGCAATTTGGGCATAACATTGTGCTTCTCCTTATGAGTAAGATCCTGAATTGACTATTTTCTACTTTTCACTATTTCCGCGATCGCGTCGATCACGATGGCGTTTTCTTCGATCGTATTGTAAAAATACGGCGAGACGCGTAGCAGGCCAGGGCGTGAGTCTGTAATAATATCACGATCGATGAGCGCCTTAACGATCTGTTCCGGCTGCTCCAGTTCCAACATGACGATGGAACTGCGGCGCTCCGGCTCCAGGGGAGCGCGCACGGTCCAGCCGTGTTCGCGAGCGCGGGCGATCAGGTCATTGGTCAGGTAGCGCGTGCGCTCGCAGATGCGCTCGACGCTGATCTCCTGGATGATCTCCATCCCTCCATTGGCTGCATAGATCGTGGGTACCGCCGGCGTCCCCATTTCAACCCTGCTGGCATCGGGACGGAAGGCAAACTCGCGCGTCTTGAACTGAAACTGCTCGCGATGCCCAAACCACCCGGCCATCGTTGGCTGCAAGTTGGCAATCAGGCCCTCGCGAATATACACGAGAGCCAGGCCCGGACCCCCCATCAGCCATTTGAGGGTACCCGTGACCAGGAAGTCGATATCCTGGGCCACGACATCGATCGGAATCTGACCGGTTCCCTGATAGTCGTCGACCAGCAGGTAGGCTCCGTGTTTGTGCGCGATATCGGCGACCGCGCGCACGTCCTGAATATAGCCACTGGTATAGAACACGCGCGAGGTGGCCACAAGGGCTGTCCGGCTATCCACTACCGCCTCAAAGAGTTCCGGAGGTGTATAAATAGAGTCGGGACTCTCAACGAACTGGCTTTCCACGCCCAGGCGTTCTTTCGCCAACCATTGATACGCCAGCGTGGGGAAGTCCCTGTCGGCCATGACCACCTTGTTACGCTTGCTGTAGTCAAGGGCCGTCGCGATAGAGCTGAGGGCCACGGAGACGCTGGGCGCGATGGCCACCTCATGCACTTGCGCGCCTATGATGCTGGCGAACTTTTGGCGTGCCTTGGCGATCTCGCCCAGCCAGATCTCGTACCAGGCGTGCGCGCCCCATTCGTTCCACATGGCCATAAATTCTTCTATGCCCCGCATGGAACGTTCCGAGAGCGCCCCTAGAGAACAGCTATTCATGTACGTCTTGCGTTGCAGAATCGGGAATTCCCGCCGGTACTCGACCAGTTCGGGGTGTTCAACGGCGGATGGAGCTGGATATTGCATCCTGGACTCATTCATTTCACGCACGCTCCTTGGCAAATTTGGTCCTGCTCTAATCACGTTCCAGATGGGAGTATCGGATGATTGCTGATGCCATCCTTGTTATTATACTTTCTATTGTATCGGCTGCGTCCATATAGGCTATCCACAACCGCGGCCCAAGGGCGCGGAATTTTCTACCGTATTGTAACAGGTTTTAAAAAATATAGCGAAGGGATTCGTGACACAGAGAGCGTTGTGCCAGTATACCGCATCGCTCCTGGCACGAGAGGGGATGACCCTTCAGAAGTACTTTTTGTGCGTCATGGTTTCCTTGCTTTGAGCAGTGCCGCCACTTCTTTTACCCCATAGGTATGAAATAAGAACTGAATAAGCCGCATACGCGCCGTCGGATGCCAGAGCACATTACGGCTGAACAACTTCTCTAGAACAACTGAGGGGTCCGTAGACACCGTCGCAAGTTTTGATGCTTCGTTGCGGTCAGGGGCTTGTATCAGCCAGTGGGACTTCACCTCTTGAGCGGTCAAATGTGTTCTGATAATGGCTACAACACCAATGGCGAGGATCAGATATTCGACATTGAGAGAGAGCACTTTGATACTATCAATAGCTTCAGCCGTTATCCCTAACTCTTCTTCTATTCCGCGAATGGCGCACGCAAAGAAATCAGCGTCACCAGGCCGTTGATTGCCCTTAGGACTCATCCCAGGTGAGTCCATCGTTTCCTCGAACGAAGCAGACCAATGGTTCGGGTAGAAAGCAACAGAATGGGACCGTTGCATTAAGATAATCTGATGATCCTTGGTCACAACCACGCAATGAAGAGCGACAGGGGCAGGAACCGGGCACGTGTTTCCAGATGTATAGGTAAAGGCCAGATGTCCATATTTCTCTCGAATAGATACTTTTGCTCCACTCTTGTCTGGCAACAATGGCTCGTCCAGAAAAGGAATGAGCGTATAGAAATCGTGAAACCCGAGAGGGGCCAAAGTGACTTCCAGACCTCTCCTATCACTAAAGGCTGGAGTAAAGGCAGCAAGGCGATAGTGTGAAGAGTTGATAAAGTTCTTCTGGATACTGGGAAGCTTCTCGTGTCGTACTGCTTCTATGTCTTCTGGAACGGGCAGGGATGTCGAAAGTTTGGTCAGAAAGATCTCGTCACGATTCCACCCCAGAAAAGCGTTGCTTTGCGTGAGTGTAATGAGATCATCGATTGCGAAACAGTCAACATCAGCGAGTTCCAGCAAATGAAGCGCATTCTGTGATGCAAGTGTATCAAGACTGTAGGAACTATATGAACTATTCATTTCTTTTCCGTACATAGTGCCGACAACAACCCTTTCTTCCGGTCCCCTATGTTTATTTTGGGTGCCATTCCGATCAGGCAGGATGACGCCGATCTTTGGTTCTTCTTCAAGTTGGGGCGTGCATTCATTCTCATGAAGTGGCGCGAGATCGTGAATATCACATCCGATGAGGCGTGCAAGCATAGTACGTTCACGACTTGGAATAACACCATTTCCACCAGTCCACCAGCGTAGGGTGCTCTCAGGAATCCCAATTTCTCGATGCACTTCCCGAATAGTGAGGCCAGCTTCTTTGACTAATACTCTCAGCCTATTCGGATACGGTGCCTTCTGCATCACGCCCCCCTTTTTTAGCATTTTCTTAGCGCTATTTCACCACTTCTTTAGCAAAAAGTCCCCGTTTTATACTTTCTTACCGGGTATACTCCCTTCAGAGACGTAACCCGATAGGCTCACATCTGTAGGTTGGGTGAGGCACATCGTGCTCCACTTTCCTCTAATCGTAACATACCGTTACAAGACTGGCAAGGCGCTCAAAATTCGCGTCTCCACTTCCGCGAAAGCGTTTGGGACGCTCATCGGACCGAGAAGGGCGAATTTGCGCTCATTGATTCCCGGTCAGCAATCGGTGGTTCTACACACATTTAAAAAGGGAGGATGGTATGGACACAGGCATCAGCACCGTTGCCCAGATCAGGAAGCAGATCGAAGCAGAATATATCGCAGCTCAACGAGGGCTAGAGGGCCTCGCGACGGTTGCTAGGCATCAATTTATCACGGCGAGGATGGAAAACATGAACCGCTATCACCGGACATCTCCTCTGGAGTGATCTGCCGGTCTTGGAACAAGACACCTGCAGTGTCGGCGGGCAAGGGGAGCCGAAGGAAGTGCCCGCCGACACTGCAGGTGCCCTGTTATATGCCGACACATGAATAAGTATCAACGAATGGGCCAGCCGTCGCCCCTACACGCACCGATGCACGCTCCGTGTCAGCAGCATCGCCGCCCTCTCCACCTCGTCCTCAGTAGACCAACGGCCCAGCGTCAGGCGCAGTGCTCCCAGAGCGCGCTCACGCGATATGCCCATCGCCGTCAGCACGGGCGACGGCTCCGTACTCCCCTCGTGGCAGGCCGAGCCGGTAGAGCTGGCAACTTCCGGCGTGGCGGCCAGCACCTCTTCGCCGATCACACCGGCGATACTGACGTTGAGCGTGTTCGGCAAGCGCTCGCTGACATGCCCGTTGAGCGTTATCGCGCCTGGGAGATACTCTGCAAGTCGCTCCTGTAGATGGTCGCGCAATCCTTGTAAATATTTACGACTATAGGAAAAATGCTCGCTCGCTAATACACAGGCGGCGCCTAGCGCGACCATGCCTGCTACGCTCTCGGTACCAGCTCTGAGGCCGCGCTCCTGGCCTCCTCCGTAGATGACAGGTTCAAGGTGTAGCCCCTGACGCGTGTAGAGCGCTCCAACGCCCTTGGGCGCGTAGAGCTTATGGCCCGCGAAAGATAGCAGGTCAACGCCAAGTTCAGCGACCCGCGTCTGAATTTTGCCGACGGACTGCGCGGCGTCGGTATGCACCAGCACACCGTGCCGGTGAGCTACCTCCGCGATCTCTGCGATGGGCTGGAGCGTGCCCGTCTCGTTGTTTGCGTGCATGATGGTCACCAGCACCGTCTGTTCGCTGATGGCGGCTTCGACGGCGGCCGGACTGACGTGCCCGCTCTCGTCTACCGGCAGGTAGGTGACGCGGAAACCGTGCAGGCGCTCCAGAGCGTGGCAAATGTTGAGTACCGCGGGGTGCTCGCTGACCTGCGTGATGATATGCTTCCCTCTGTCGCTCCGGGAGAGCGCAAGACCACGAATGGCGAGGTTATCGCCCTCCGAGCCGCCGGCGGTGAAGGTGATCTCAGCAGGCGCGCATCCCAGCAGAGTGGCTACCTGCTCGCGCGCACTGTCTACCGCCTGCTGGGCCGCGTGTCCATAGAAGTGCGCGCTGGAGGGGTTGCCGAAATGCGTGGAGAGATAGGGCAACATGGCCTCAACCACCGCCGGGTCTACCGGGGTTGTGGCATTGTAATCGAGGTAAATAGGGCCGTTGCGCAAGGCGGGATGAGTATTCATAGGGTGCTCCCTTTTGGGCGTGAATGGTATCCCATCGGTGTAGAGGGTGCCCGCAAGGGACACCCCTACATATTTGGCCTACATTATGTACGTTCGGCTTCGAGAGCGGCTTGCAGTTCTTCCCATAGATCTATCACAGCCTGCTCGTTTGTGCGCAGGTTGCCGATGGCGATGCGAATGGTGTATTTGCCTTGCAGTTTGGTGTGCGACAGGAAGAAATGGCCTGTGGCGTTGATGCGATTGAGGATATGCTCGTTGAGGACGTTGAGCTGCTCCTCGTCGTGCATATCCTGGGGGTGAGCGCGGAGGCAGACGGTGCTGAAGGGCGTTGGGGCCAGGCGCTCGAAATCGGGCACGGCATCCACCCAGCTCGCCACCCGTTGGCCCAGGCGGATATGCTCCTGGATTCTGGATGCCAGGCCCTCCTGACCGAAGTAGCGCATGACCATCCAGAGCTTGAGCGCGCGGAAGCGGTGACCAAGGGCGATGCCATAGTCCATGAAGTTGGGCACGTCATCGCCCGCGCCCTGCTCGTTGCGTAGGAATTCAGGCACCAGGCTGAAGGCGGCCTTGACGCTCTCCGGCTTGCGCGTGAAGAAGACGCTGCAATCGATGGGCGTAAAGAGCCACTTGTGCGGGTTAACGATCAGCGTATCGGCGCGCTCGCAGCCCGCCAGCACCCAGCGCATGGCGGGATCGATAGCCGCCGAACCGCCGTAGGACCCGTCAACATGCAGCCACAGATGGTAGCGCTCGCATACGTCGGCGATCTGCGGGACAGGGTCAACGCTGGTGGAAGAGGTGGTGCCAACGGTGGCAACGACGGCGAACGGAAGCCAGCCGGCGGCCAGGTCTTCGGTAATGGCGCGCTCCAGCTCGGCCACATCCATGCGGAACTCGCTATCGACCCCGATCTTGCGCAAGCCATCCAGCCCCACTCCCAGCACAATGCCGGCCTTATCAACTGATGAATGCGCCTCCTGCGAGGCATAGAAGCGCAGGCGCGGCACCTCGGCGCGGCCACTCATGCCCTGCTGGCGAATACGCAGATCGGGGATAGCCTCGCGCGCCGCCGTCAGCGCGTAGAGCGTGCCGGACGAGGCCGTATCGTTGATGACACCAAAGAGCGGACGTGGCAGGCCAAGCATCTGCCGCAGCCAATCGAGCGTCACCTGCTCAAGCTCGGTGGCCGCCGGTGAGGTGCGCCAGAGCATGGCATTGACGTTCAGGGCGCCGGTAAGCATTTCGCCCAGGATGCCGGGACCGGAGCCGGTGATCCCAAAATACGCCATGAAACCGGGCGAGTTCCAATGGGTGATGCCGGGTATAATCGCGCGCTCAAAATCAGCTAAGATGCTCTCCATCGACTCAGGCTGCAGCGGCGGCTCCTGTGGCAAGGAACGGCGGAGGTCGCCAGGCACCATTTGCGAGAGCACGGGATAGCTCCCGACGTTGGCCAGGTAGTCCGCCATCCAGTCTACCACTTCGTGACCATACAAGCGGAAGGCCTCCGGGTCCATATCGCCCGTGGCCCGGGGCCGCTGAGCAGGATCAAGCTCTCTATGTTCTTGTGCCATGCTCCCATCCCTCATAGAAATATTCGAATCCACGTAGGTGGAGGCCACCTCCAGGCAAATTTGTTGGAGCCAATGAGTAAGTCATCGCCTTCACAGGGGGTAGGTTTTTCAGAGCGCTTTCCGCACCCTTCATCTAGCCGAGAAGGAGATGCATGAGAGGTAGGGGCGCGGTTTACAAGCCCCTACCTCTTGCATGCTACGTGAACCGTAGAACGTTTTCCATAAAAACCTACCTCTACGAAAAGCCATCGCTCCTACGCGGACCATCTGGTGTTTTTTAAGCTTACTGCGCGAACTTCTGGGCCAGTTCGCGTGCAGAAGGCTCAACGAGAATGGTGCCGTCCGGGCAGACAATCGTCGGCACGGATTGCGCGCCGTTATTGATGCGAACGACATACTCGGCGGCCTCTGCGTTCTCTTCGATATTGATATAATCGTAGGGTATACCATGAGCGTCGAGCCAGCGTTTGGCCATGCGGCAGTCGCCACACCAGGTAGTGGCATACATGGTGACCTTTTCACGCGCTTCTGTATCCTGCACCGTTGAAGAATTGTTCGTGGCTTCTTGCACAAATAGCTCCTTAGGATTGCTGTGTGTGAGACTATGACTTTTAACGACACTTACAAAAACACCAGTCTCTGCCACTC
>JALYVR010000141.1:0-5797 GCA_030853145.1 Chloroflexota bacterium
GTGGCAAGCCACGCCCTACGGATCGGGGAGCGAAGCGAGCCATTCCTGGACCTCGACAGCTTTCTGCTGGTCCACGTGGGTGTAACGCGCCTGGCACTCCTGGCCATAGCGGCGCGCGTCCGCGTAGTTGCCCCTGGCGGCTGAGATACGCGCAAGACCGTGGAGCGTGATACCGATGAGTTCGACGGCCTTTATGTCACGCGCAATGGTGAGCGCCTCATCGAAGGCGCGCCAGGCCTCTTCCAGGCGCTGCTGCTTGAGATAGAGTTCGCCCCACTGGCTCAGCGTCTCGCTTATCAGCCAGCGGTTCTCAATCTTATAAGCCAGGTCGAGGCCCTCCTGGAGATAGGCCTCCGCGCGCCTATAGTTCTGGCGCGTACCCTCCAGCGCACCCAGATTTTGCAACACGGCACTGATTCTCAAGGCGTGGCCGATCTTGCGCGCGAGGTCCAGGCTCTCCAGAAAGAGCCGCCCGGCTTCATCGAACTGCTGCTGCTTGACCGCCAGCACACCCATGTTCATCAGCAGAGCACTTAAGCGCTGCCGGTGGCCGATCTCACGCGCGCACCTGATCCCCTCCTGGTAGAGCCTGGCAGCCAGGCCGTACTCTCCGCGTTGCTTGGCCTTTACGCCCAGGTTCTGCAGCAGCGCGCTCAAGGTCTCGCGGTTCCCGATCTCGCGCGCGAGGGCCAGCCCCTGCCGGTAGTAGCTGTCGCCAAGAGCATAGTCGCCCTTGCAGTCGGAGACCTCGCCCAGGTTCTTCATGAGCACGCTCATGCGCGACTTATCGTGGAACTCGCGCGCGAGTTCCAGTCCCTCCAGCAGGTAGTGTTCGGCCCTGGGATAGTCGCCGCTGTTCACAATGAGTTCGCCCCAATGCGCCAGGATGACACTCATAAGATCGCGCCGCCCGATCTTGCGCGCGACGGCCAACCCCTGCTGGTACGCCAATTCGGCATGCGCGTGCTCACCGCGATTTTCGGCGATCCGCCCCAGGTGAAACCAGATCTCTGCCAGGCCATGTTTGTCGCCGTTCCGCAAGGCCGCGCTCCTGGCCTGCTGAAGGTATGTCTCTGCCACCGCGTAATGACCGGTAGCCTCTAAAAAAGGCGCGAAGGCGGTGATACCGCGTATCAACTCGGCACCCATCTGCCGGTTGCAGGCGCATTGCAGGGCAGCGAGGATGTTGTTAGACTCCACAGTAAGAACGCTATAATCGTAGCCGCCGTTATGGGTTTCCACATAAGAGACAAAGTAAGCGATCAGGCGCTCTTCGCTGGTGGTAGCAGTGCCATGCAGTTTCGCGTAATCGGCGATGGTCTGGTGAAGGGTGTAGCGGCCAGGCATACTGCTTTCCAGGAGTCCCGCGCCGAACAATTCGTCGAGCGCCTCGACCTGAGCGGCGCAGACGGCTAACGCTGCCTCCTCGGAGAACGTATTCGGCTTCGCGGGAAAAGCCGCCAGAGCGCGCAACGCCTGTTGTGCCTCCTGGCTCAATTGCTGGTCGCTGACCTGAATGACAGCATTGAGGGAGATCGGGATGCCGCTCGGCAGGCTGGGGGAGTGTTCCGCCGGGGCCTGCGGCGCCTCCAACTGTAAGCGCTCGTTGGCGCTGCGCAGGCGGCTGAGCGCGACCCGCAGGCGCCGGGGCTGCCCGCTATAGAGCTGCGTTTGCAGGTATTTGCCAATAAGCGTGAGCGCCAGTGGCAAGCCACCTACGGACTCGACGAGTTCTCGCGTGTCTTCAGTCTCGCGGGCAGTGATCTCCGGGGCCAACTGTGCCAGAAAGGCCATACTGTCGGCCGCGCTCAATTCATGGACCGGCGTGGCGTGCTCCTGTGCGAACTGGAAGGCCAACTCCGGGAAGCGCGTTGTCAACACGCAGACACTGTTGGGGCCGCCGACTTTGCATGCCAGGGCCGCCTCGATGCTCCAGGCATCGTCGATGATCAGCAGCATGCGCCGCACCCCGATGGCATCGCGCAGGGCCATAGCCCATTCCTCAACCCTGGTAAGCTTCATCATCTCGTGAGCAGGGATGCCCAGCAGGCTGCCCCAGTGTCCCAGCAACCCCACCAGATTCGGCCTGTTGCCCAGGCCGGCCCACAACACGCCTGCGTGGAAAGATGCCTGCACCTGGCGGTCGCGCGCCAGCTCCACCGCCAGCGCGGTCTTGCCGACGCCGGGCAGCCCGCAGAGCGCCAGCGCGCCCCGCTGTGTGAGTAGCGCGTGTGTGAGGCGCTGCAAGAGCGCAGCGCGTCCCACGAGGCCGGGGGTCGCCGTTGAGACGGAAGGGACCGAGGAATCATACACCAGGGGCAGAGAGGCCGCGCCCGGCTGTCGTAAGTTGGTTGCCTCCTCAACAGCATCGCCAGGCTCGTCTATAGTGGAGCGGAGCAGCCCCAACTCTTCTGGACGCTTCCTGAAGAGTACACACAGCTTGTCGCGAAAATGGGGGCCGGGGAAGGTAAGGCCGCGTTCCCACCGGCTCACGTTGAAGGGCGTTGTGCCGATCTCTGTTGCTAGCCTGAGCTGCGTCCAGTTCTTCCGTTCACGCTCCTGTTGCAAGAGCTTGTTGGGAAGCGCTCTGCCCTTCTTTGTATCTGCCACCGTTGCACCTCTCTTTTCATATGCCAGAAAGTGAGTCCAGCCACCTGGCTACCTCGGCCCTCTCTTCAAGGCCCAGAGACTCAAAGAGCGCCTGGCTTTCCTGGCCCTGCGCGCGGGCCTCCTGGTAGTTGCCTTGCGCGGCCTCGATGCGCGCGAGTCCAAAGAGCGCCTGGGCGATGAGATAGGGAGAGCTGATATCGCGCCCGGTAGCGAGCGTCTCATTAAGAGCCTTCGATGCTTCGTCGAACTTCCGGCGCTTCAGGTGAATCTTAGCCCACTCGCACAGCGTCTCCCCTACATACCAGCGAGAATCTGTCCCGTAAGCCAGCTCCAGGCTCTCCTGCATATACTGATCGGCCAGCTCGTACCGTTCGCGGGCACCTTCCAGGATACCCAGGTTTTGTAGCACACTGCTCATGCGCAGGCGATGGCCGATAGTGCGGGCGATATCCAGGGAGCGGTGATAAAGCGCCTCCGCTTCAGTAGTGTTGCCCTGCTTCATGGCCAGCACGCCCATATTCATGAACAAAGCGCTGATCCTTGAGCGGTGTCCGATCTTGTTGGCGTAGGCCAGGCCCTCCTGGTAATATCTGTCCGCCGCCGCGTAGTCACCGCCCCATTCCGCCTTCACGCCCAGGTTTTGCAGCAGCGCGCTCGCGCCCTCCTGGTAGAGCGCCGCGCCGCGCGCATGCTCCCCCAGGTGATCGGCAACCTCGCCCAGGTTCTTCAATAGAACGCAGATGCGTTGCTGGTCGCCAAGCTGGCGTGCCAGTTCCAGGCCTGCCAGCAAGTATGCCCTGGCCTGGACATAGTCTCCCCGGTTTGTGGCCACCTCGCCTCTATGCGTTTGCAGGATACTCATGAGTTCGCGGTCAGCAATGCGGTGAGCAACCTCCAGGCCCTCGCGGTACAACTGCTCGGCCCGCGCGAGGTTCCCCTGGCATTGAGCGCAGTATCCAAGATGAAGCCAGGTCAGGGTGAGTCCCCGCTGATCGCCCAAAACTGTGGCGACCTGTTGAGCACGCGCCAGGTGTAGCTCGGCGCTGGCGTACAATCCCCTGGCTTGCAGGAAAGGTGTGAGGGCATTAACGCCGCGCAGCAGTTCTTCCGACATCTCCCGTTCAAAGGCGAGCTGTAGAGCAGTGAACAGATTGTCGGCCTCCAGGTCCAGCGCATCATACTCGTGCTGGTAGGTGTCCATGTATGCGACGAAGAAGGCCACCAGGCGCTCTTGCGCGGCGGGATCGCTGAGATGCAGGCGCGCGTAGTCAGAGATGGTCTGGTGCAATTGATAGCGACCCGGACTGCTGCCCTCCAACAAACCGGCATCGGTGAGTGTATCAAGCGCCTCGACCGGCAGGCGCGAGACAGCCAGAGCGGCCTCCTCGGAAAAGGTGTTTGGCTTAGGCGGAAAGACCGAGAGCGCTCGCAGAGCAGAGCGAGCCTGCTCATTGAGATGTCGCTCGCTAACACCGATGACGGCTTGCAATGATAGAGGCACGTCGCTTGCAAGGTTGGGAGAGGCCTCGACCGGCGACTGCGGTTGGGACAGGCGCAGGCGCTCATCGGCGCGGCGCAGGCGGTTGAGCGCGGTACACAAGCGGCGCGGCTGGCCACTATGGATCTGCATTTGCAGATATTTGCCGATGAGCGTCAAAGCCAGCGGCAGCGCGCCGACCGAGCGCACCAGGGTGCGCACCTCCTCAGGCTCTTGCGCCACAACCTGGGGAACCAGTTGTGCCAGCAAAGCGACACCGTCATCCTCGCTTAATTCGTGAACGACGACCGTACCCGTGCCGGCGAATTGCAGGGCGATCTCCGGAATGCGCGTCGTCAGCAGGTGGACGCAATTGGGTCCGCCGACCTTGAAGGCCAGGGCGTGCTCAATATGCCAGGCATCATCGATGATCAGCAATATGCGGCGCGGGCCGATGGCCAGGCGCAGCGCTTTTGACCACTCCTCGGTGCTGGTCAACTGCGCCATTTCAGTAGGCGTGAGACCCAGCAACGTCCCCCATCTGCCCAGCAGACCATTCACGTTGGGGTCGCGTCCCAGCCCGGCCCACAAGATGCCGCCGTGGAAATAGGCTTTGATGGCCGCATCGTGCGCCAGTGCAACCGCGAGGCTGGTTTTCCCTACACCGGGAAGTCCATTGAGAGCCGCTAATGCCAGACTCGCGCCCTGTTCGCAGAGGCGCTGCTTCATACGAGCGAGCAGTGAATCGCGGCCAATCAGCCGCTGTGTTGCTGACCAGGAGGTAGGTAGAGCTGGATCATACACTACGGCCTGGGAGGCGGACATTCGCGGAACCAGTGTATGTACCTGCTGGGAAGTTGACCCGGCGGCAGGCTGCTTATCACGCGCGGATAGGCCCAGTTCCTGAGGCTGCTTCTCAAAGAAGGCGCATAGCTTCTGGCGGAAATGTGGGCCTGGAGTGGTAATCCCACGCTCCCAGCGGCTGACATTATGGGATGTTGTGCCGATCTGCCCGGCTAGCTGGCTCTGTGACAAACACCGCTCAATCCGCGCACGTTTCAACTGCACATTAGGGGTGGCCCTGACAGCCTCTTTCACGCCGTACGCCTCCTCTTTTCCTGTTGATTCCGTTCCCTGTGGACTAGCATTACGCCTGATTATAGCATACGAGGCGATAATACCGCAGCGTCTCAACAGGCGTTAGTATCAGAAATACAAAATGAGAGGCAGAGGAAAAGGGATGCTGAATACACACTTCATGCCGATTGAAGAGAGAAAGGTTAGGAATCATTTCAGGGGAAGGACACTGCCGTTATGGTTCCCGTACAACCTCCGGGCCAGGGAGTCAGGTGGTCAACCCTTTGGAGATTCTTATGCGCTTTTCTGCTTTGCGGCCCATGAAACTCACGCATCAACTAGGCATCGGCTTCGGCCTGATGCTACTTTGTATGGTGCTGACATTGGGCGCAAATCTGGCAGCTAGTTCCCAGCAGCAGGCCATTACCCAGCGTCTCATCTATCACCTGTATCCCGCTCGCTGGCAGGCTCATGATATTGTCAGGCTCACGCTGGCCATTGACGACTCTGTAGCCCGCTACGTACTGAGCCAGAATCCTGGTCAGCAAACACTGTTGCTAAATACATACCATCAGGAAACGCAGGATTTGCGTGTGGCGCTGGCTCTGGCTACTAACCTGGCCGATACAGCAC
>JALYVR010000141.1:5807-9462 GCA_030853145.1 Chloroflexota bacterium
GCCCTGGCTGATTTTAGCCAATCTTTCTTCGGAGATGGGGGTTATTATGTTAGCAACCAGAATGTCTTTAATCTGACGCAGGCTGGTCAGGTTGTGATTGCCAACGAGGTATACGTGAGTAGTCCATTTCTGGCCATAGCCCAGCAGGATATGCAGATCTACATAGACGCGGCAGAACATGGAATCAATCAGGAGGAGGTCAACGAGAACGCTGTCACCAGGCTCGTTCAATTTCTCAACATCGGCCTGGGAGGGAGTATTACCCTCTTTGGGACAGGCATCGCTCTCCTCGTCAGCCGCTCTATTGGACGCCTCTACCGCCAGATCGAGGAGAAAAATACCAGGCTGGCCGAAAACAACATGCACTGGCAGTCGCTGGCGACGACCGATCCCCTGACCGGACTCGCCAATCACCGTGCCTATCAGGAGGCGCTGCAACTGACGATGAAACACGTTCTTCAGAGCGGAGAGCAAGCGACCCTGGCCTTGATCAATGTTGATGAACTCAAAGTCGTCAACGATACCCAGGGTCACCTCTATGGAGACCACGTCCTGGTCGAACTGGCTGGCGCTCTCGCTACCTTTGGAACAGAAACCGCCTTCCGACTCAGCGGCGATGAATTCGCGCTAGTGCTGCCGGATACCTCTCTCTCCCAGGCCAGGGTCTCGCTCGATCTGCTGCGCAAAGAAGTGGCCAATCGGCTGCTAGGACCAAGCATCAGCATCGGGGTCGCCATCACTACGCAGGAAGAGCATGAGATGGACCTGCTGCGCGAACAGGCTGATGCCGCCCTGCGCGAGGCCAAAAGACAAGGCCGCAACTCGGTGGTCAGCTTTGATGAGATCCGAGCCTTCACCTCCATGCTGGCGCCGGTCAAAGTTCAGGCCTTTCGCCGTTTGCTGGTGGAACAGCAGGTGACGGTGGCCTTCCAGCCCATCTGGAGCATGAAGCAGGGGACCGTCTTAGCGTTTGAGGCCCTTACGAGGCCCGCGCTCACCTACGGGTTCAGCGGCCCGCAGGAGGCCTTCGATATTGCCGAGAAGCTGGGGCATGCCCATGAACTGGATGCTATCTGTGTGCGGGCGATCCTGAAGCGCGCGCGCGAGTTGCCAGCGGGAGTCTTGCTCTTTCTCAATCTCACGCCCCAGTCGCTGGCCCATGACCTGCTCACCGGCGCCGTGCTGCTAGAGGCGGTCATCGAGGCAGGCTTGACGGTGGATCAGGTGGTTTTAGAGCTGACGGAGCGCTCAACGTTGCCAATCGCGGTAGTGGTGCAGCACGCCAGGGAATTGCGGGACCTGGGGTTCCGGCTGGCCCTTGATGACGCGGGCGCCGGCAATGCCGGGCTGGAGATGATGAGCCAGTTGGCAGTGGATTTTATTAAGATTGATCGGGCAGTGGTGGTCAACGCGATGACGGATAAAGCCGCCCAGGGCGTCCTGGCCGGGATCGCGGCGATTGCGCGCGAAATGGAGGCCCTGGTGATTGCCGAGGGCATCGAGAATGTAGAGATGCTCCAACTGGTTGACCGCAATGGCCTGCAAGCAGTGCAGGGCTATCTGTTAGGGCGACCAAACGAGACCATCCCGGATCTCGACTCGCTACAAGCTCTCAGCCCTCTGGCGTTGGTGGGGTAGAGAGGAATATGGTCCCCGCATTTCATGGGGATGCCTCTGGCCTGCGCCCCCATGAAATGCGGCCCCATCCGCGTCCCTATGCGAGAGAGGAGGTGCGATAATTGCACAGCATTCTCTCAGCCTCCTCGACCAGGCACGCGCGCAGCGAGGCCGGCTCCAGTACCTGGACGTGGCTACCCCAACTAAGCAGCCATTGCAGGATCTCGCTTTCGTGGCGTATACGCAGCGTGACCAGCAGACCCCCGGCGGTCTCCTCCTGCTTCACAACGTAATAGGAAGCGGCTTCCCGCACCCAGCGAGCAACCTCTGTATCAAAGAGCGCGCGCACAGTGATAGTGCGGGCCTCGTCCTCGTGGCGCTGTTCTATCTTGAAGGTGGCCGCGCGCTGGAATGTCCTGTTCAGGAACTGCAACTCCTCCATGCGGTCAAGGCGGAAATAGCGGATATCCTGGCGTAGATGGCAGTAGCCCACCAGGTGCCAGGCCCCGAGATAATGAACGAGGCCATAGGGATCAACTTCGCGCTGGCTCAACTCGCCTCTGCCGTCGCGGGGATGGCGTGTATAGTAGCGCAGAGAGACAGTGATGTGCTCGATGATGGCGCGGCGCACCTGCTGGAGCGTCTCAGGAGTGGTGGCGCGCGCCACCGTCTCGCCTGTGAGGAAGCGGATACTGCCCTGCAAGGAATGCACCTCGGCGCGCAACTGTTCGGGGAGCACGCCTTCGATCTTGCGACTGGCCGAGCGCGCGGCGGCCCGGTATTGCGCGTCGAAGTTCTGCGCCATGAAGTCGCTGCCGAGCAGCAGCATCGTCGCTTCGTCGGTCGTGAAGCTCAGCGGCGGCAGAAAATAGCCCTCCAGCAGCGAGTAGCCGCGTCCCGGTATGGAGACGAGCGGCACCCCCGCCTCGCAGAGCGCCTCGACATCGCGATAGATGGTGCGCTTGCTCGTCTCGAAGGTCGCGGCCAGGTCTTCTGCGCGCCGCCAGCCCTTGCCCTGCAATTCCAACACAATCGCCAGCAAACGGTCCGTGCGATTCATCTATCGTTCTCCCCATTTCGTGTACGGGCGCCGCTCGCCTGCGCCCCGTCACCCTGCCCTACGGATAATATGTGCGCACAAAGAAATAGATCGTCATGCTGAAGCCGATCAGCATCACAAAGAAGCGTACCCAGCGCTGGTCGATCTTGCGCGCATAATACGCGCCGCCGTAGCCGCCGATAATCGCGGCCACCACCATCAGGATCGCCTGGGGCCATACCACGGTTCCCCTAAGGGCGAAGGTGACCACGGCTACGCCGTTAATGAAGCTCGTCAGCAGCGTCTTGAGGGCGTTCATTTCGTGGATGTTCTCCATGCCCATCAGGCCCAGCGTCGCCAGCATCAGGATGCCGATGCCGCCGCCGAAGTAGCCCCCATATGTGGCGATGATGAACTGCAGGAGCGAGATCCCGGTTAGCCTGAGCCAGGACGTTTTTGGTGCTGCGACCTCCAGTTCTGGGGAGGCGGAGGCCCGGCGTGCGCGCAGCCAATGGGTAATGTTTCCGCTAAAGGTGAATAACAGGGTGGCCAGCAACAGCAAGTAAGGGATCAGAAGCACAAACGTCGCCGGCGGCGTATGCAGCAGGAGTTGCGCGCCCAGCTCGCCACCAATGAGACTGGTGCCGCTGAGCACAAACAGGAACGCGCGATGCAGGCGATACTGCTCCACGAGTTCTTTACGATAGGCCCACATGCTCGCGACAGAACCGGGCCAGAGCGCAACGGTACTGGTGGCGTTCGCATTGATGGCCGGCACGCCCGTGAAGATCAGCGCGGGAAACGAAATAAAGCTGCCGCCTCCCGCGACCGAGTTCAGTGTCCCTCCAAGCAACGCCGCGAAGAAGAGCAGGCAGAGTTGCAATATGCTGGCGGTGGTCATGATGTAGCGGCCTTTTCAGGAATATATAATCGCGATACTTCTCTCTATTGTACCATATCGCTTCGGCACCTTCACCAGACATAAGTACATCCAAGCAC
>JALYVR010000813.1 GCA_030853145.1 Chloroflexota bacterium
GGCCTCCCCCTGGCCGCGCAAGCCCGCACGGATGCGGCATGCCGAATCCCTACGCGGAATGGGGTCACCTTATCCAGTCGCGGAATGGGGCCATCTCACCCATTCGCAGAGCGCGGCCTTATGAACGTGGCTCGCGCGGCAGCGTGAAGTAGAAGGTGCTGCCGAGACCCTGGTTGCTGGAGAAGCCGATGTGGCCGCCGTGGCCTTCTACAATGGCCCTGGCGACGTAGAGGCCCAGGCCGATGCCTGAGTACTGGCGGCTGGCAGCATTGCGCACACGGTAGAAGCGCTCGAAGATATGATCCAGGTACTCCGAACTGACGCCGATGCCCTCGTCTATGACACTGACGGTATAGATGTCCGCCTGTTCCTGGAGTCGCACAAGCACCTGCCCACCCTGGGGCGAGTAGCGTACGGCATTATCCAGGATATTACCAATCACCTGACCCACGCGCAATTCGTCGGCCACGATCGTGCTGTTCTGCACCTGGAGATCAAGCTGGATACTATGTTGCTCGGCGCTGGCCTGGGCCGAGCGCACATGGGCAGCGAGCACATCCGCCAGGTGGAAGAGCGTATAGTGCAGGTGCAACTGGCCCCACTGCACACGCGAGAGGTCGAGCAGGTCGTTGACCAGACGCTCCAGGTGTTCGGCCTGGCTCTGCACGATATGCAGGCTGCGCAAGTCGTAACTCTCCGGCGGCTCGGTCGCTGGCAGAACGCTCTTGTGTTGTGTGTTACGAGCCTCGCGCAGGCGGCGCTCAAGGCGACGCACGAGGTGCTGCGCGTAGCCCTTGATAGCGGTGAGTGGCGTGCGCAACTCGTGCGAGACGACCGATACAAACTCGTCCTTCAGCTTCTCGATCTGCTTGTTGGTAGTGATGTCGTTCAATACAGCGACCACGCCAATAGGCCGGGCCTGCGACAAGCTCTTATCATGGAGCGGCGCCGCACTCACGCTCAGCGTGAGCGGGACCGTCTCCCCGCTCTCACCGACGATCAGCTCCTGGTTCGTCACGGTCTGACCGAGCAGCGCCTGGTCGATAATCCAGGCGAACTCCTGCAGCCAGTCGGCCTGATTGACAGTAGCCAGCTTGCGCAGGGGCAGTTCTTGCTCCAGCTTCAAATCCACCTCGGTCTGGGCAAACAACTGTTGCGCCGAGCGATTCATAGACGTAATCGCGCCGTGAGCATTGGTAATCAGGAGACCCTCCGCCATGCTGCTGATGACCAGTTCCAGGCGGCGGCGCTCCAGTTCGGCATCGCGCCAGAGCGCTGTCTCGCGCTCGCGCAGGCGTACATTCTCCAGCGCCACAGCGGCGTAGTCGGCGATCATCGTTGTCAGTTGCAGCAGCTCGGTATCGAAGGCCCCCTCGCGCTCATCGAACAGGCTGAGCATGCCGATGATACGATTCTCGACCGTCAGGGGAATATTGAGGAAATCACCGATCTCGGACCCGCCGACAGAGGCGTTGGGATCGAGCAGAGCCAGTTCGTCGGGCGCATCAAGGTAGGCCGCGACCGCCAGTTCTTCCGGCGTGACGGAAGGGAAGTCGATAATGCTGGCGGCACGGGCAATACGTTGAATCATGGCCTGCAAAAACAGCACACTCAGAGGATAGCGCGGGATAATTGAGAGTTCAAAAGGCTCGCCCCTCTCGCCTTTGAGGAGGATAGAGCAGGCAGAAAAGCTATACAAATCTTGTAGCGCGGCGAGAAGCGCCCGGTGGACCTGGAAACGATCAAAGGCCGCCACGAAGCGCTTCCCAATGGTGTTGAGGTACTCCATTTCACGACGCAGGACTGCTAGTCGATCTCCGTTATATTCTTCGGGAGAGCGATACGCGCTTTCTGTGATTGGAGTTTGTGACTGCACGCTGCTCTCCATCTTCTTCTGCTAGCGCGACATCTGCTCAAGCTGGCGTGTCACTTCGGCATGCAATGGTAATGCAATCAGGTCGCCGGTCAATTCTCTCAGGCCGGTGAAACACTCTTGTAACAACGCGTCCAGCCCGGCGCTCAGCTCCTCGACCGAAACGCCAGAAAATTGCTCATGCGCAACGGCAGGAACAACATCAATATACGGCATTCTGGAGAGAAAATGCAGAAACGGGTACGTATCCGCTACCCTCCTGGCAGCACCCTGGACCAGGACACGCGTGGTGGCTTTACCCAGCAGAGGCGTTACCCGGTGATCGATTAGCTCAATAACTTCCAGGTATGCCTCAGCGACCTGCTTACGGGAGTCGGAAAAGGAGTTGTCAGACGGATGTGACACTGGGTTCTCCCTTCACTGGTTACACGCGCGCTCTCTTACTCATATTAATTATACCATAGTGCAACTACAATTGTAAGTTGCACATACTTCAGCTTTGGTGGACGCGCATAAGTCGCTCGTCCTTCATAGCGGCGCGATGTATCGCGC
>JALYVR010000814.1:0-1847 GCA_030853145.1 Chloroflexota bacterium
CACTACCCGTCGCTGCATGCGCACATTCTCCTGTCGCTATATACCAGAGAGCCAACTATGGCATCCTCTTTACATAAGATATGGTACCTGGATACCCCGGCGCATATCAACATGCGGCTCTCCGCGTCAGAAATGCCTCCAGCAGTGAGTATACCTTATCGGCTTCCGAGTACATGAAAAAGCGCTCCCTACCAGCAATGACGTGATACTCCACACAATGAGGTAAGTTTTGGGCCAGCCAGCGCGTTTTTGCCTCCGGCGAGAGCGCGTCGTCCTCGCGGTTGATGAGCAGGATGGGCATGCTGAGCCGGGCCAGGCGATCGCGTACATCGAAGGAGTGAATCACCGGGAGCACGGAGAACTTATAGACGGCGGGCCAGAGCGCGATTTTGCGGAATTGTTCCTCGATGAGCGCGCGTGGCAGCGCGCAGACCTGGGAGGCATCCGGGGAAGCCGTCCCTCTGGAGGCGGTGATGTAGTTGATGACGATACGCCGCAGGAACCAGGCCGGCAGCAGGTGCTCAATGGGCAGGTGCAGGAAGAGTTCATGCAGGAGCCAGATGAAGGGATGGGGAGCCACCTGGTAGTCGGCCCCCTGGGCAATAATCATCAGCGAGCGGCAGCGCTGGGGGTAACGTAGAGCGAACTCAAAGAGCACCATCGCCGCGTCCCCATGCCCCACGAGGTCGGCCCGCTCCAGACCCAGGCTGTCGAGCACCCGGCGCAACTCTTCGACGCGTTCCTCACGCCCGCTGAAGCGCGTGCGCGCTTCGCGCCGCCGGTACAGAATGACACGCCGCGTGCGACTGAATGCACGCACCTGCCGCGCATAGACCCATTCCAAATGCTCCAGAATAGGCACAAAAACCAGCGGCTCCCCCTCACCGATATCGATCACAGGCAGGTCAATCTCCCCGACCGCGACCCGTCGCCATAGCGTTTCGATATATTGTACATCCGCATGAAATAGTCCAGGCTGAATCCAACCATCAATACTGCTACTCACTGCTTACCTCCACAAAGAATGTCATTCGCGGCTATGCTTATCATATCATTTGTCTGCATAAGGACGAGGACTGCGCTACAATAATAATACGTAACGGGTAGTTTGCCCGCAGCGGATGCACTTTGCTTCCCGACCCTGTCAGTATGCGAACTGCTAGTCGAAAATATGCTATACTCATCAGATGAAAACTAATCCATTGAAGCCCGAATTATATGTTTCACATTTCCAAAGAAGCCTAGATTTCTATACAAAGATTTTAGACTTTACCGTGGAATATCAACGTGAAAACCCTTTATTTGCCTTTTTATCGTATCAGGGTAGTCATCTTATGATTCAAGAGCTAGACCCACATGAAGATGAAGCATTTATTACGGGAAGTTTTGAGTACCCGTTTGGCCGAGGTATAAACTTTCAAATAGATACAGACAATGTTCAGAAATTATATGATTCTCTAAAAGAACATAATTATCCTCTGAGAAGAGATATCAAAGATAGCTGGTATAAAGTTGGCAGTGTTCTTCGTGGATGCCGGCAAATTCTCGTACAGGACCCCGATGGTTACTTATTACGATTTTCTCAAGATATCGGAGAAAAAAGTGCCAACCAATGAAGCTGAGGCCGAGGCTTCCGTGTTAGTCGCCCGCTGGATAGAGGCCTTCAACACGCACAATGTGGATGCGATGGTAGGCCTGTACGCAGAGAACGCGGAACTCTATGACACTGGGATGAAGCATCCTCGCCAGGGACATACCGCCATTGAGCAATGGTTTACCACGCGTTTCCGCGCCATGCCCTTGCTGCGCTATACGCCAACAAGCCAGCTTATTGAGCAGGAGCAGGC
>JALYVR010000814.1:1857-2419 GCA_030853145.1 Chloroflexota bacterium
GTTCTGGACCGCCCAGGGGAAGACGCCGCGCCTGCTACGCCAGCCCTGGCTCTCGCGCGCATTCCAGGTGGACGGCGTGAGCCATTTTATCATACGCGACGGGCGCATCCAGAAGCAGCGCGGCTACTATGATCACCTCGCGATCATCGAGCGCGTGCTGCCTCCGCTGAAGTGGCTGCCATCCAGGCTGTAAGCGTTTCGCAGACGCTGTCAGGCTGCGAGGGTGCTGCTCTTATGTGAAGAAGCGAGGCATTGCCTCACTGATTTGCCTCCAGGTCGGAATCCAATTCCGCCAGGATCGTGAGGAGAAGGGGTGCCAGGGCCGCCCATTCGCGAAAGTAACGCACTTCGCCTGTAGTAAGGAATTGAACTTTGCCCCGCCACTCGCTCTGTTTCATGCCGATCTCCTCTTCCCAGACCCGAACCGTAAATAGGTGAGAACGAGGATGCACTTGTGCTCCATCTATACTCATACATTTCCTCCTGCTAGCCTTCCCACCGAGCGATGCGATGTCTTTGCGGTGGATGATGACGTTGGTGTTCGTCCTGATGAGAGTGTAGA
>JALYVR010000815.1 GCA_030853145.1 Chloroflexota bacterium
AAAAAGGGGCGGGACACCCCGCCCCCCCCGGCAAAGGGCTTGCAGCCCCTTGCAACCCCGCTTGAGAAGGGGATCGAACGGCTCTCGAACGCCCGTTCGAAAAATTTGGGGTAACTCATGACATTATGACTGCTGCATCTTCTGCCAGCAAGCATCGCAGTAGCCAGCGACGACGAGGTCGAGGGTCAGGCTATGATACTGGTACTGCTCCTGCAACTGTTCGTGGAGGTTGCCAAGCAAGGTATCTTCGAGATGGATGACCCCCCGGCAGCCTCGACATACAAGGTGATGGTGGGCATTGCCTTCCATCACCTCGTAGTGCGGCTGCTCACCCGGCAGGCGGTTCTCGCGCACAATCCCCAGTTCCTTCAAGAGTTCCAGGGTGCGATAGATTGTCGAGAGGCTGACGAAAGGGTTGCGCTTCTGCACACGCTCGGCGATCTGCTCAATGCTCAGATGCGCGTTGGCTTCCTGGATCACGCTTAAAATCATGTAGCGCTGGGGCGTCAGGCGATAGCCCTTCTTGCGGAGCATCTCGTTGCTTGAGTTGACATAATGATGCATCGGAAACCCCTGGTTCTCTATGGTATGGTGTGTAGTATAAGCATATCCTACTACCTTGGAGCTATCTTGGCAATCCTTCATGACCTTCCTACACGGGTTGAGCGTGATCTTGCGCGATAAAATTGCAGAGCGACGTTGATTCCTGGTAAGGAGCGTATGAGATAAGATAGGGTATCGTCCCTTGAAAGGATAGCGGGTTATGGCACGCTGGGAACATCGTTACCTACTGGGCAGCATGGTATTTACTATTGCTGGCAACGTGGTGCGTGACTTCGATGAGGAGTATGAGGCCTGGCGCTGGCTGGAGCAGGAAGGCTGGGGGCTTGTGGCCATCGAGCCGCCCGATCCAGTGCGTCCGGGAGCGTGCAAGTACTACTTCAAGCGTCAATTGATACCGGCTGGCCTGCGGCCCGTGGCGGCGTCAGGCTACCAGCGAGAGCAAAGAGGATGATAAACTCATGGCTGTACCAGACTTCTGGCGCTCGCCTCTTGATCCTGAGCGCGTGATGAACATCCGCGTGGCCCACTGGCAAGCCGCTGAACAGCAACAACGCGAGGAGTACCTGACAGTTGAGGAGCCTTTCGAGGTTCGCATTGACGGGAGTAGCCTGGCAGTCATTATGCGCACTCCCGGACACGATCGCGAACTGGCGCTGGGGTTTCTCCTCACAGAAGGCGTCATCCAGCACGCGGCGGAGGTCCTGGCGGTTGAGGACGCCGTTGACTCCGAGGGACTACCGCTGGCGAATGTCGTGAATGTTGTGCTGCGCCAGCACGCGCAAGCTGAGTCGCAACCGGCCGGCCATACAGCATTCGAGCGCCATTTCGCGGTCTCCGCGAGTTGTGGACTATGCGGCAAGAACAGCATCGCGGACCTGGTAGTCTCCACACCGCCACTGGAGCCAGATGAGATGCGCATCTCCTCCGGGCGCATCTATGAACTGCCGGCCCGCCTGCGCGAGGCGCAAGCCGTATTCACACATACCGGAGGACTGCACGCTGCCGGCCTCTTCAATGATGCGGGGAGCCTGCTGCTGCTGCGGGAGGATGTAGGACGGCACAACGCAGTCGATAAGCTGATCGGGCATGGTCTGTTACATGGTGGCTTCCCCTATACCCGGCATATCCTGATGGTCAGCGGGCGCACCTCGTTCGAGATTATCCAGAAGGCCCTGCTGGCGCGCGTACCCTGTGTCGCGGCTATTTCGGCTCCCTCCAGCCTGGCCGTGGAGCTGGCCGAGCGTGCTGGCATCACGCTCATCGGCTTTCTGCGGGATCGCTCCATGAATGTCTACACCCATCCTGAGCGCGTGATCTAGCCAATGAAAGGGGGTACACCCTGCTGTATAGGGGCGATGACTGTCTCGCTCTTTTCTACCAACAGGGCGGTATTAAGTTTTCTAACCAGAGAGCCAGGGTACTTGATTTTTTAGCATAAATTGTGTATTATATCTATTACACAAGCTACTAATAAAGTGAATATTTAGCCCATTGGCCACAGTCTACGTATTATACCTCTCATAGCTTAGAAAATTTTGATGTACCCGCTAAAGAGCCTCTAGAAATTGATAGCGATATTCGTGCTTCGTCATTATAGTGACACAGGCAATGAATGGTGTAGCACAAGCACAACAGAAAGGACACATGCATGGTATAGTAAAATACAAAAGCGGTATTCACCGCAATATGAAGTTGTTTGCATACATATTCCCTGGAATGCGTATCCATTCGCCGGCTGTCAGTAGTATGCTGGCACAGCAACATAAGGAGAGTACGGGCATGCAAAAACCCTCCTCCCTTCGTAAAGCGAAAGCCGCGGCTCGCTACACGCAGCAGACGCAGACAAGTGT
>JALYVR010000816.1 GCA_030853145.1 Chloroflexota bacterium
GAGGTGAAGCTCCGTCGTGTTTGGAACAGTGTACCCGCAAGGGCATTCGTTGATACACAATAGGGACGAGCTGTCGGCCTTGGAGCAGGGCACCCGCAAGGGATGCCCGTACATCTCATACCCTGCGGTCGGCGCTCCCATCCGAATAACCTAATACGAATCATCAGATCGGCTATGAAACCCGTTAAGGAGCCGATCCCCATCACCACGCCACCTCTGCCCGGTCAGACATGTACGGGCATCCCTTGCCGCTGCCCTGCACCCAGCCCGACACAGGCTGTGTCGCAATGCATCTGGCCAGCCTGCCGCTGCCCTGCCCCAGCCCGACACAGGCTGTGTAGCAACGCTCTGGCCAGCCTCGCGTTACGCATTTTGGGGCCACCTGCGATTATGGAACCTCTATCATGAGAAACGGTGTGAGAGGGGAAATTGGGTAGAGCGGCTTGCTTACGGTTAATCGAGAATGGCTGATTTCATTATTTCTCTATATCGCGTTATACTGTATCTTAATATGGAGGCGTTTTTGGTTGTAGATGGCGTGAGGAGAAGGGAGACGTATTGTGGTGCAGGAGACGAGTGGCAGGGTCAGTATAATGCGATTGTTGCAGCCGGAGTGTAGGGCGAACCCTTATTCCCTCTATTGTGAACTGCGCGCGCGTGGGGCGGTGTTCTGGGATGAGGGAATAGGAGGCTGGGTAGTGACAGGACACGCTGAGGTGATGGCGATCCTGCGCGATACGAGGGTCTCAGCGAGGCGTTTCATGCTGGACACAGCGTGGATACCAGAGGAGCAACGAGCGGTGCTTGGGCCACCTATCGAGGCGCTCTCCAGGCTGCTCCTCTTTGTAGATCCACCCAGCCACACGCGGCTGCGCAAGCTCATCAGCAAAGCCTTCACGCCGCGCATAGTCGAGGGCATGCGCGCACACATCCAGCAGCACGTTGATGACCTGTTAGACGCTGTGGAGGAGCGGGGGTGCTTCGATATTATTCGCGACCTGGCCTATCCGCTACCGGCCATCGTGATTGCCGAGATGCTGGGGGTGTCGCTGGGGGATCGCGGCCAGTTCACGCGCTGGACGCGGGACTTCAATGTGCTGCTCAATGGCATGGACGGCAAGGGAAGATCCCTCACGCCCCACACGGCGATGCAGATGCTTCAGAGCGTGATCCAGCTTATGGACTACTTTCGCGCCATCATCGCGCGGCGCGCGGATGCTCCAAAAGATGACCTGCTACAAGTACTGCTGGAGGCCGAAGAGCAGGGCGATGTGCTCAGCGAGACGGAACTGCTGGGCAACTGCCTGTTCCTGCTTGCCGCCGGACATATGACCACCACGAACCTGCTTGGGAACGGCACGCTGACACTACTCAAACATCCCGACCAGCTCCAGTTGCTCAAAGAAGATCCCAGCCTGGTCGCCACGGCTATAATGGAGTTGCTGCGCTATGAAAGTCCGATACAGTCAACGGGGCGCGTGGCGAAGGAGAACATAGATGTGAGAGGCCAGCATATCAACGCGGGGCAGGAGTTTATGCTGAGCCTGGGAGCCGCTAATCGTGACCCGGCACAGTTCCCCGATCCCGATCGGCTGGATATCCGGCGCTCGGAGAACCGTCACCTGGCTTTCGCCTACGGTATCCACTTCTGCGTCGGCGCCCCCCTGGCCAACATCGAGGCGCAGATCTTCTTCAACACGCTATTCCATCGCTTCCCAGACCTGCGGCTGGAGGGGGAGGAGCCGCCACACTGGCAGGGTGGCCTCATTTTTCGCGGGCTGAAGAGACTGCCTGCAAGGTGGAGAAAAGATTGACGGCTCCCAGGGCGCAGGCAATATGACGACAGAGTATACTGGAGCAGGTCTAGATGACAGTAACTGATGTTGCATGATAATCATTGCACGGAGAAAACATCATGAGTGCAGACGAACAGAGCCAGGAAAGCGCGCGCCTGGAAGAGCAGGCGCTGCAAGACTTGCTACAATTCCCCTTTGTCGATGCCCTGTTCGGGCGACGATCGCGCCGCTTCTTCCGGGGCGCTGAGGTGCCGGACGGACCGCTGGCGTATACGTCGCGCCACGCGCCCCTGCCACTGACGGAACTGGAGCGCATGCTCATTCTCACCGCCGTGGGCGGCACGACCGGCTGGCATCACTCGATCACGCGCCACGAGCGCTACGCGCCGCACGTCTCCAACTATCCGGGCGCGGCCGGCGGGCGCACCTTTCCCTCGGCGGCGGGCTTCCACACCAGCGAGATCTTTTTCACCGACGATAGCGGCACGTATATCATGGAGACGCGCGACGCCCCCGCGCAGGTGCCGCGAGCCGGGGACGGCTCTATCAGCGTCGAGGAGCTGCTCAAGGCGCAGCGCGGGCGTATTCGCAAGCTGTCGGAGCAGCGTGTCTACATT
>JALYVR010000142.1:0-5169 GCA_030853145.1 Chloroflexota bacterium
CCTTACGCAGGCGAGACAAGCCATCGCCTCTACGCGTTTCAGGGGGCGTGTCGGCGGACAAGAGAAGCCGGAGTCATCACTCCTACTTGATTCAGGCCTGTCCACGATCTTCCGTCTGTCTGTTCAGCGGTTGAGCATGACGGATATGGGGGTTCACCGTTGCCAGCAGCGCCAGGAGAACCTGCCCGCCCACAGCCAGCAGGATGGTCACTCGTGGGCCGCTATACTGCAAGAGGAGGCCGGTGAGCGCCAGGCTCAGCGGAGAGAAGCCCAGGCTAATCAGGCGCGCCACGCTATTGACCCGGCTCTGGATCGCGTCGGGCGTCATCGCCAGCCGCCGGCTGATGTATGTCACATTGTAGAGCGGCCCGATGAAAAAGAGTAGGGCGGTGATCATACTAAGCGCGAGCGGGGATGGTAGGGCCGCCAGCGGCAGCCACAACGCGGCATATAGCCACAACACACTCACAATCACCTGCGCGAAGCTGAAACGCTGCTGTACCCGGCCGACGATGAGCGCTCCCAGGATGCCGCCCAGACCCCCGATGCTAAAAATCAGGCCGATCACGGTCTCAGGGGCATGCTGCTGCTGCGCCAGTACGATGATGATCAGCGTGAAGCCTGCACCACAAAAGACGTTCCCGCCTGTTAGCAGGGCCATGGTGCGCAAGAGAGGCTGGCTCCATAACCAGCGCAAGCCCGCGCCGATCTCTACGCGTAGATTGTATGCAGGCGTCTCGCGCTGCTCTTGAAACTGTGTGCGGATCAGGCACAGGGAACAGACGGAGGCTGCATAGGAAATGGCATCCACCAGAAACGGCAGCAGAGAGCGCAGCGCGAAGAGCGCGCCTCCTAACGGCGGGCCGAGCAGGTTCATCACGCCGGTTGTGGCCTGCGTCCGCCCCAGGGCCTCAGGAAGTTGCTCTTGTGCGACCACTTGTGGGAGGCAGGCCAGCTCGGCGATGTCAAAAAAGACTTCCAGCACGCCAGATACCAGGGCCACAAGGTAGATCTGCACGAGAGGGATCTGCCCCAGAGTCAGTGCCAGGGGAATGCTTGCCAGGCTCAAGGCACGCCCCGCGTCGCACCATATCATTACCCGCTTGCGATCCCAGCGATCCAGCAGCACGCCGGCGGGCAGGATGCATACGATATAGGTCAGCGAGCGTAGGGCGCTGACCAGCCCCGCCTGCGCCGGCGAGCCGGTAACCGCCAGGATCAGCAGCGGAAAGGCCATCTGCGAGATACCGCCGCCGGTTGTAGAGACCAGTTGACCACTCCACAACAAGAGATAGTCGCGGTTACGCCATAGTGAGATGGGTTGCCCGGATCGTGCCATAAGTGTTTCATCCTGCCTCTCTCTAACTGTCAGCATTACTATAAATTCGCCAGAAAATCACCTTTGATGAGAATACCCATTTGTCTCTTTTCTGGCATATATCATTGCCCAGAACATCCCCTGCAAAAAGGCGACCACCTTGACTCTCCCAGAAGAAGAGTGCTACCATTTATCAAATGATACTAACATATTGCGCCCTCACTCACTACCCAGTAGCGGAGAAGGCGGATAGAGTATATACTGCTAACCCGGCCAAATTTCGAGAAATGCGGAAGGACTTTAACCGCTTTTTATGTTACACTGAGGACAACTGAACAAATGTTTGAGATGCGAAAAGGAGCCTGACGTATAAGTGCGGATACAGCTCTAGAGCCTGTGAAAGACTCGACATGGAGAGGTAGTAGCATGCGGCTCTGTTGATTTTCGTCTGCGAGCGACGGATATAGCAGCGTGGCATTATGCCACCCCTGCGGCGTCGCGGCGCGTCACATAAGGAGATACGACACATGGCTGAAGACAACTTCACGCTCACGACGTTCTACACATCCTGGAAAGCGTACCAGGATCACATCAAAGGGGCGATCGCCTCGCTCAGCGCCGAGCAGCTTGAGCTGCGCGCCGCACCTCACCTGCGCTCCATCGGCGAGAATGCCCTGCACATCATCGGCTGCCGTGCCGGCTGGTTCACCGAGTTCCTGGGCGAAGACTGCGGCGCCGACGTGAAGGAGTACGCGAACTGGGATGTGCCCGGCGCGCCCGTCCGAACGCCCGCCGAGATGGTGCTGGCCCTCGACCGTACCTGGCAGTGCATGACCGCTTGTCTGACGCGCTGGAGTCCCGACGATATGCGGCACACCTTCCCCGACGACTGGGACGGCAAACACGTCGACCTGTCGCGCGCCTGGGTTGTCTGGCATGTGATGGAGCACGACCTGCACCACGGCGGCGAGCTCTCGCTCACCCTCGGCATGCACGGACTCCCGGCGGATTTCCCCGGCTAGAGCCTGTGAAAGACTCGACATGGAGAGGTGGAAGCATGCGGCTCTGTCAACCAGACGCAAAGCCCACCCTTCTGATGGAAGCTCCGAGGGATGGTTCTTAGGGAACGACTGGTACATTTCGGCTTAACTTGCTGTCTATGTGGGTGCTATTTTCATCTCCTATCGCATCAGAAACGTTGTACAATATCTTTCAATACCAGGGAACAGAGCGAACGCGAGCAAGCATATTGTATAGATACAAGGAGAGATTTCATGCGAGCAGTCGTAATTACCAGGCCGGGTGCGCCGGAAGTGCTGGAGATGCGGGAGGTAGAGACGCCGGAGCCGCTGGGTGACTATGTACGTGTGCGTGTGCGTGCGTCGGGCATCAATCGCGCCGACCTTTTGCAGCGTGCCGGGGGCTATCCCGCGCCTCCAGGCTCGCCATCAGATATTCCGGGCATGGAGTTCTCCGGCGAGGTGGAGTCCGTCGGCCCCCTGGTGCGAGCCTGGAAGCCGGGTCAGCGTGTGATGGGCCTGGCGGGCGGTGGGGCGCAGGCCGAATATATTGTGGCACACGAGGGGCTGCTGGTTGAAATCCCCCAGAATCTTGATTTTGTGCAGGCGGCGGGCGTGCCAGAGGTCTTTATTACCGCGCACGACGCGCTCTTTACGCAGGCCGGTTTGCAGATGGGCGAGCGCGTGCTGATTCACGCAGCAGGCAGTGGGGTGGGCACGGCGGCGATCCAGCTCGCGCACGCTGCCGGAGCTACCGTCTTTGGCACCTCGCGCACACCGGAGAAGCTGGAGCGCGCGAAAGAGCTTGGCCTGCATGCAGCCATCTCCGACAAGGACTTTGCCGCCGAGGTGCAGCGCCTGACCGGCAACGCGGGCGTGCATGTCGTGCTGGATTTTATCGGCGCGGCCTACCTCGAACAGAACCTGGCCGCGCTGGCGCCCTGGGGGCGGCTCGTCTTCCTGGCGACGCTGGGCGGCACGCAGGCGCAGGTGAACCTGGCTACGCTCATGGGCAAACGCATCCAGATGCGCGGCAGCACGCTGCGCACGCGCACGCTTGAAGAGAAACTCGCCGCCACGCGCCGTTTCGCGACCCATGTGCTGCCTCTGCTCGCCAGCGGCGCCGTCAAGCCGATCATCGAGCAGGTCTACCCCATGCACGAGATCGCCGCCGCCCACACTGCGATGGGCGAGAACCGTAACTTCGGCAAGCTGATCGTGACGATGGATTAAGCTGGAGCCTCATGTACCAGGCTGAATCAGCACCTTATCGATGCGCCGTCCGTCCATATCGATGACCTCCAGCGTGAAGGTGCCGATCTGCACCTTATCGCCCTCGACCGGGATACGGTCGAGGTGCGTCTGGATCAGGCCGCCCAGGCTCTGGTACTCGCCGAGTTCCTCCACCGGCATGGGTGGCAGTCCCACGCGGTCGCGCACCGTCTCGTAGTTTTCCCCGGCATCAACCAACCAGCTCCCATCGTCGCGCTGGAGAATCGCGGACTCCTCCTGGGTGTCGTACTCGTCCTGGATCTCGCCCACCAGCTCCTCCAGCAGATCCTCGATTGTTACCAGGCCGCTGACCTGGCTGTACTCGTCAAGCACGATGGCGATATGCACCCTTTGCCGCCGGAAGGTCGTCAGCAGGTCATCGACGTGCTGGTGTTCCAGGGCGAAGAACGGCTCTCGCAAACACTCCATGTAGTTGAAGGTTTCACGCGCGGTGATGGAGCGCAGCAGATCCTTCGCGTAGAGGATACCAGTGATATTGTCGAGCGAGTCCTGGTAGACGGGGAGGCGCGTGTAGCCGGAGTCCAGGAACATATGGACGACCTCAGGGAGCGGTGTGCCAGCTTCGATGGCCACGATTTCATTGCGCGGCTTCATGACCATACGCACAGGGCGATCTGTGAAGCGGAAGATGCGCTTGATGAATTCCTCCTCTCCTTGCTCGACGGTGCCACTGGTGATCCCCTCGTGGGTCAGGTAGACGATATCCTCTTCTGTGACCTCGTGCCGGATGGCGCGCTTCTGACCGATCAGGCGCAACACCAGGTTGCTCGACGCCGTCAGCAGCACTATCGCTGGGCGCGTGACCTTCGCCAGCGTGACCAGCATCGGCGCCGCCCTGATCGCGACGCGCTCGGCGTATTGCAGCGCCAGGCGTTTGGGCACCAGTTCGCCAAGTATCAACGAGAAGTATGTGATCAGCAAGACGACAAAGATCAAGGAGAGCGTGTTGGCATACGGTTTCAAGGGAGGAATGGTGTTGAGCCATACCGTCAGAGGCGCGCTCAAGCTGGCGCCGCCAAGCGCTGCTGCCAGGGTGTTGATGAGCGTCATGCCGACCTGGACGGTGGCCAGGAAGCTCTCAGGATTTCTGGCGAGGTCCAGCGCCTGTTGCGCGCGATTCTGCCCCGCATCGACCTGCTGCTGCAATCTGCTGCGCCTGGCCGAGACGGTGGCAATCTCTGAGGCCGCGAAGAAGCCGTTCGCCACGAACAGGATAAAAATGGTGATAATCTCTATGCCGACGGAGCTAAACATGTTCTCTACTTCCTCTATGTGCTGGTCCAGTAGCTGATATAATGATGTATAAGTGCTCTGACTATCTGCCGTATTGTAACACGTTCACGCATCCGCGCGTATCAGAGTCAACTCATGAGTTACTTCGGGAGGTAACTTCTAGTGGACTGACAATCTCCATGTGCCGAGGACAATCTTCATGTGTCGAGGACAATCTTCATGTGTCGAGGACAATTTGCATGTGCCGAGTTGGAGCACGGCGCCAAGGGCTTCGTGACGGCCCTAACTCTGAGATGCGTGCGCTTG
>JALYVR010000142.1:5179-9398 GCA_030853145.1 Chloroflexota bacterium
CACTTTGACCTTTGAGGGCGCGCCCCTTTTTCGTAGCTGCGCGATTGATCGCGCCTGTCACGCTAACCAGCGTGTCAAGCCAGCATGTCTCTACCTGGCCAGCCAACGTGTCGGGCTTACGCACGCGCGATCAATCGCGCAGCTACGAAAAGGGAGCAGGGCTTGATGATGACAGGGTACTATGTTCCAACGCGGCACATGAGACAGTCAATGTGTAGTGGCGCCCCTCGCGGGCGCCATGCTCCACGGCGCCAAGGGCTTCGTGACGGCCCTAACTCTGAGATGCGTGCGCTTGCTGGTTCGCTCGTAAAAACTCTTGCACTACCTCGATGTATTCCTGGCGTTTGGTCAGCAGGGGACTGTGGCCGGCCTCGTGGAATATATGCGTGCTGGCGTTGGGATAGTAGCGGGCCAGGGAGCCGGGCGCGATTCTTTGCACGATCTGGTCGTCATCGGCGGCCAGAATGAGGATCGCTCCCGTCCAATGCGCCAGATCTTCAGGAGCGAAGTGGTAATGCTCGCAATAGTCTACCAGGAGCTTATACTGGCTGATCAACCAGGACTTTGTAGAGCACAACACTACCTGCTCCGTGAGAAAAGCCTGCCAGAATGCCCGTTCATCCGCCGACATACCCACCAGCAGGCTGAGTACGCGCTTCACTGAGAGCGAACGCAGCACGCTTGCCGGCATGAGATGCACCATCAGTTTCAACCGCTTCATGCGCGGCGCCTGGGTCTCTACCGGAGCTGCTGTGCTGGCCAGGATCATGCTTGCTACGCGATCAGGATAGCGGCGCACAAGACCCTGCGCTACCATGCCACCCAGCGATTCACCAAGTATGTGCGCGCGCTGGACCTGCTCGGCATCCAGGATAGCAACGACTCCCTCGACGACTTCCGCGAGCGTAGCTACATTGGGATAGCGCACCGCGATGACGCGATAGGTTTTCTCAAACGCGGAGATGATCTTGAACCATACCTCACCACTGTTCAGTCCGCCCGTCAGCAGTACCAGTGTCTCTTCGCCCTGCCCGCTTATCAAATACTCCCAGGTATATCCCTGCACGGGCAGCTTCACAGGTGGGTGCGTAGCGCGAAATGCTTGCCATTCCTCCTTCTGTGCCGCAGGCACATCGCGGAAGGTCTCCTCTGAGTGCGGTTTTTGCATTGGCTTGTCTCCAATCTATAAAGTATCTGTGTGTATAAAATAATGTTTTATATCTGTAAAAATAATAATGCAACCTGTTAAATTTGTCAAGGTAGCCGTCCGACCTACCTAGAGGTGGTAGCTTGCTCTTCACAAAGTGGCGCCTATCCGTTATACTATGTGAAGGAAAGAAACGTACATTTATCATCTGCATAACAGCATCATATCGCTGCTAGGGGGGCCATCCGGCTGAGAGGGCGACTGCGAGCGTAACGCGGTTGCTGACCCTATGAACCTGATCTGGCTAGTACCAGCGTAGGGAAGCGGCAAGCGCGTCTCAGGGCTAATCACGCTCCACAGATGCGCCGGGTCAGTATACCAGGCCGCAATCCTCCAGAATATCAGGGTTGTGGCCTTTTGCATGCCCTGAAATGCCAGGTGTCGTTACAGGAGAGCAGAGCATGAATTCTCCCCAGGTAGAGAGATTAGGGCAGGAAGAAAATCTAGCGAAGCTGGAGGTGCGTGGGGTCAGCAAGGTGTATCGTGATGGGCGCAGGAGCCTGGAGGCGCTGGCCGCGGTTGATCTCACAGTGGCCGCCGGCGAGTTTGTGACGCTCATCGGGCCAAGCGGCTGCGGCAAGAGCACGCTGTTCAATATCATCGCCGGCGTGGAGGAGCCGAGCACCGGGCTGGTGGCGATCGATGGTGAGCCTGATACCATCCGCGCCGGCAAGACAGGCTACATGCTCCAGCAACCGCTGCTGCTGCCATGGAGGACGGTCGAGGAGAACGTAATGTTGGGCCTGGATGTGCGACGCGTTCCACGCCGGCAGGCACGACAGGAGTCTCAAGAACTGCTCAAGCGCTTCGGGCTGGGGGAGTTTGGTGGACATTTCCCCGCCACGCTCTCAGGTGGCATGCGCCAGCGAGTTGCGCTTCTGCGTACCGTGTTGTTCAATCGCTCCTTCTTGTTGCTTGATGAGCCGTTCGGGGCGCTCGACGCTCTGACACGCCTCTCACTCCAGATGTGGCTCCTCGATCTCTGGCAGACGCTGCACGCCAGCGTGCTCTTTATCACTCATGATGTGCGTGAAGCTATCTTCGTGTCCGACCGCATCTATGTGATGAGTGCGCGCCCTGGACATATTCTGCGCGCCTTGGAGGTCGATCTCCCGCGCCCGCGCCGGCCGGAACACCTGGCGCAAGAGCCAGGGGTGCGCTTAGAGCAGGAGTTGCTGGCGCTCCTGATGAAGGAGCAACCATTATGATACTCCAGAGATCCGCGAGCGACGGCCCTGCCTTCACGACGCGGCGACTGCGCAGGATTGCTAACTATGGACCGGCCTTTGTGTTGCTGGCGGCCCTGCTGCTCTTCTGGGAACTCTCTGTACGCGTGGGCCAGGTGAGTCCGCTGATCCTGGTTGCGCCGTCAGCGATCTTGCAGGCCCTGGCGGCGAACTGGGATATCCTCTATGTACATACGCTGCAAACCCTGCTGGAGACGCTGATCGGTATGGCGGCGGCGACGCTGCTGGGATTGCTGCTGGCCATCCTGCTTGATATCTCGTCCTGGGTGCGCAATGCCATCTATCCGTTGCTGATCGCCTCGCAGACGGTGCCTATGGTGGCCCTGGCGCCCCTGTTGCTGATCTGGTTTGGCTACGAACTGGGCGAGAAGGTGATCGTAGTCACGCTATATTGTTTCTTTCCTATAGCCGTGGCGTGCGCCGATGGCCTGCTGGGGACCGAGCCGGAACTGCTGCGCTTGATGCGCAGCATGCACGCTTCGCGCTGGCAGATCCTCTGGCTTGTGCGCCTGCCCGGCGCCATGCCCGCGTTCTTCTCTGGCCTGCGCATCGCTGTGACCTACAGCATGACGGGGGCTATCGTCGCGGAGTACGTGGGCGCGTACCAGGGACTGGGCATCTTCATCCTGACCTCGACAAATTCGCGCGCCGTGGCCCTGGTCTTTGCGGCGATTTTGATTGTCGTTGTGCTCAGTCTCTTGCTCTTCAGTCTTGTATCGCTCATTGAACGACTGGCATTGCCGTGGTTTTACAGCACTGCCCGTTCTAGCACATGAAAGGAGTTCGCCGGATGAACTCACGCACGCGTCTCTTCTTAAGCGTTGGTATTCCCTTGTTGCTCATCATCGTTGTCCTGGGCGCGTTCCTCTGGCAGCAGCGCGCCGCCGGCACAGGTCCGATCGCCGCAGGCTCGCACAGACCGCAGCATCTTACGACGGTGAAGCTGGCCCTGGACTGGACGCCTAATACGAACCATACCGGTATCTATGTGGCGCAGGCCAAAGGCTGGTATGCCGACGAGGGGATCAACCTGGTGCTCCTGCCGTATTCAGCGAACGTCTCGCCCGATGTGTTAGTGAATACAGGTCAGGCTGATGTCGGGATCAGTGCCACCGAGGGCATTGTCACCGACGCGGCCATTGGGCAACCGGTGATCTCGATAGCCGCTATCATCCAGCATAACACATCGGCGCTGGTAACACTGGCATCGTCTGGCCTAACGCGCCCGCGCGACCTCGATAATAAGGTCTACGCCGGCTTCGGCGCGCCCTACGAAGATGCCGTGGTCGGACAGATCATCCGCGATGATGGGGGCCGGGGTGTGTTCAAGGATGTGACGCTCACCATCGATGCGATGCAAGCTTTGCAGACGAAGCGCGCCGATTTCGCCTGGGTCTTCGAGGGCTGGGAGATTATCCAGGCGCAGCGCGAGGGCCTGAAGCTGAACATCTTCCCCATCACCAACTACGGGGTTGCCGACTACTATACGCCGAATATCATCACCGGCCCTAAACAGATCAAGCAAGAGCCTGACGTGCTGCGCAGGTTCATGGCGACGACGACGCGCGGCTACGAGTATGCCCGCGCGCACGCCCACGAGTCGGCGCAACTCTTACTCAACGGCGCCCCACGCGGCACCTTCCCCGACCCCGGCCTTGTCTTCGCCAGCCAGGACTTCCTGAGTCCCCGCTACGCCGACTCCGGCCGCGCATGGGGTCAGCAGGCCGCCGCCGCCTGGCATGGCTACCCGCAGTTCATCTTGAAC
>JALYVR010000817.1 GCA_030853145.1 Chloroflexota bacterium
TCCTGAAATTACGCTGTGGGCTCCGGGTGTGCGTGTAATTCATCTGCTGGCAGGGCCGCCGCAATCTCGCCCAAAGGACGAACTCTGGCCCTACATGTCGGAATTCCGCGATGCTTTTCTGCGCTTCATGATGCGCGAGGAAGCACAGTACAGTCTAATTCATGGCAATTTCTGGATGTCCGGTTGGGTTGCAACTGAGCTACGGCGCCGCCTGCATATTCCCGCGGTGCAGATTTTCCACGCCACGGGCAAAACGAAGAAACGCCACCAGAAGAAAGTGGATACCAGTCCCGGCGATAGAGTGAAGACGGAGATGGGCATTGTGCGTGACGTTGACAGGCTCATCGCGCAATGCCCATGCGAACGTGACGAACTGGTGCATGACTACCGCGCCGATCCGGGCAAGGTAGCCATCATTCCATCGGCGGTCAACACGAGAATCTTCCACCCCATTGCACAGGCCGAGGCGCGAGATATTATCGGGCTACCTCTGAACGAGAAAGTTATCGTCTACATTGGTCGCTTGTTGCCGCGTAAAGATATCCGTAATATCGTGCGAGCTTTAGCACTTTTGCCAGATGATAACAGCAATGCTCCCGTCTCACTGATGGTTGTCGGGGGCGAGACGGTTGAACCAGACCCCGTCGCCACACCGGAGATTGGTGAGCTACAACGTCTTGCTGCTGCATTGGGCGTACTGGACCGCGTGCGTTTCATCGGCAAGCGGCAGGCGAATGAGCTACGCTACTACTACAGTGCGGGTGATGTCGTTGTCACTACGCCGTGGTACGAACCATTTGGACTCACGCCACTGGAAGCAATGGCCTGTGGGCGACCTGTGATTGGCTCAGCAGTTGGCGGCCTCACCTTCACCATTGTGGATGGCGAGACCGGTTTTCTGGTGCCTTCCCGCAATCCTGATAGCCTGGCAGAACGCTTACAATTCCTGCTCAATCAACCAGAGATGATAACGCGAATGGGCAACGCGGCACGCAAACGGGTTGAGCGCGAATTCACCTGGTCCATCGTCGCCATGCGTACTGCCGCTCTCTACGATAGCATCCTGGCAGAGCGCATGCACGAGACATTGCCGCAAGGTATAGAAGTCGTCCCAATGGCATCTTTGCCAAAACTACCAGAAATTAATCATTAGGAGACCTCTTGATGGCGCTTGTTGATGTCCTGATTCCAACCTGTGGGCGCAAAACTGGTCTGGCGGTTGTCTTAACCAGCTTAATGAACCAGACCTTTACCAATTTTGACGTGATTATCTCAGATCAGACGCCAACTGAGAACACCTACCTCGAAAGTATCGAGATTCAAACGCTCGTGCAAGCCCTGCGCTGGCATGGACATAGTGTCAGGCTGCATCACCACTTGCCACGGAGGGGGCTGGCGGAGAAGAGGCAATTCCTGCTGGCGCAGAGCGAGGCTGCCTATGTCCACTATCTTGACGACGATATTCTGCTTGACCCACCCGTAATGGAGCGGATGCTGAACGTTCTTGCAGCTGAAAAATGCGGCTTCGTCGGTTGTCCGGCCACGGGACTGAGCTATCTTGAGGACGTGCGTCCCCATCAGCAGCACATTGAGCTATGGGAAGGACCAGTGGCGCCGGAGCCGTTTGAGCGTGATACGATACCCTGGGATCGCCACAAAGTCAACAACGCCGCCAACCCGCTACATCTTGAGCAACGTTTTGTCTCGCAGGGGCAGGTCGTGCGCTACAAAATCGCCTGGGTAGGAGGAGCCAACGTTCTCTTTGATCGCGCCAAACTGCTGGATGTTGGCGGCTTCTCCTGGTGGTCGCGCCTACCGCCCGAACACGCCGGGGAAGAGGTCGTCGTCCAATTCTTGCTGATTCGCAAATACGGAGGCTGTGGCATCCTGCCCAGCGGCACCTATCATCTTGGCTTACCCACCACTATCGAAGACCGCAGGCACAATGCAACCGAACTATTTGAAGAACTGGTTAACGAATTTCATGTTCACCCAACACAACCTACCAACCCGTAGGGGCCGATTGATCGCGCCCACCGCCAATTGATCGGCAACGCGGGTAATATCTACAGAAGGAGAATAATTCATGAATACCAACAATTTACGCGGAAACGTCGTTTTAGTTACTGGTGCGGGGAGCGGACTCGGCGAGGCAACTGCGCGAGCCTTTGCCGCCGAAGGCTGTGCAGTTGCCTGTCTTGACATCAACAAAGAGGCTGTTGAGCGTGTCAGCCGGAGCCTTACGGAGCAAGATGTGCAGAGTATGGCTTTTCAATGCGATATGAGCAGTGCGGTAGATATTGTGACGACGGTACAGTCGGTTGATGAGCAATTTGGACGCCTGGATATCGTCGTCAATTGCGCGGCGATTGACCATACGCTTTCAGTCGAGGAGATGACCAC
>JALYVR010000143.1 GCA_030853145.1 Chloroflexota bacterium
GGATAAGATCAAGGAGCGCGTGCTGGAATACCTGGCCGTGCGTCGTCTCAAGGAGGAGCGCATGGCTGAGCGCGCACAGCGCGAGGTCGAGGCCGCCGCCGAGGACGCCGAGAACGAATCCGACCATCGCCGGCCCACGCAGCCGCTGCACTCAGCGGAGGCTACACGCCAGATCAATCGCGAGCCGATCCTGTGCTTCGTGGGGCCTCCGGGCGTTGGCAAGACCTCGCTCGGTCAATCCATTGCGCGCGCGCTGGGGCGTAAGTTCGCGCGTATGTCCCTGGGCGGCATTCGCGACGAGGCCGAGATCCGCGGTCACCGCCGCACCTATATCGGCGCCATGCCCGGCCGCGTGATCCAGACCCTGCGCCGCGTCGAGACCAACGACCCGGTGATTATGCTGGATGAGGTCGATAAGGTCGGGGCCGACTGGCGCGGCGACCCATCGTCCGCGTTGCTGGAGGTGCTGGACCCGGAGCAGAACTACAACTTCCGTGATAACTACCTGGATCTGCCCTTCGACCTGTCGCGGGTGATGTTCATCGCCACGGCCAACGCTCTGGAGCCGATTCCGGCTCCCCTGCGCGACCGCATGGAGATCCTGGAGCTTTCGGGCTACACCGAAGAGCAGAAGCTGCACATCGCGCGCAACTACCTGCTGCCGAAACAGATCGAGGCCAATGGACTGAACAAAGACGAGCTCACCGTCGATGATGATGCCCTGCGCCACATCGCGCGCGACTACACGCGTGAGGCCGGTGTGCGTAACCTTGAGCGCGAGATCGGTAGCCTGTGCCGCAAGGTAGCCAAGCAGATCTCCGAGGGCCGGGCGACGCCCATTCACATCCTGGCCGAGCAACTGCACGAGTACCTGGGTCGCCAGCGCTTCTTCGAAGAGGCCGCCGAGCGCATCGATCGTCCCGGCATCGCCACCGGCCTGGTCTGGACCCCGGTCGGCGGCGAGATCATCTTCATCGAGGCCGCCTCTATGCCCAGCAAAGAGAGCCAGTTGACGCTCACTGGCCAGTTGGGCGACGTGATGAAAGAATCAGCCATGGCCGCGCTCAGCTATGTGCGCTCGAATGCCCAGGCGCTGGACCTGCCTGCCAACGTCTTCGAGGGCCAGAACGTGCATATCCACGTCCCTGCCGGGGCTATCCCTAAGGATGGACCCTCTGCCGGCGTCACGATGGTCACCGTGCTTGTCTCGCTGGCTAGCGGGCAGAAGGTGCGCTCCGATGTGGCCATGACGGGCGAGATCACCCTGCGCGGCAAGGTCATGCCCATCGGCGGCATCAAAGAGAAGGTGCTGGCGGCCTATCGCTCTGGCATCCGCACAATCATTCTGCCCAAGAAGAACGAGCAAGACCTGCTGGAGGATCTGCCCACCGAACTGCGCGAGCAGATGCACTTTGTCTTTGCCACCGATATCCGCGAAGTGCTTGACGTGGCCCTGAAGCCTGCATCCGAGTGTGCTGAGGCGGAAGAACGCGCTGAGGATGAGAAGAAGGCCGTCATGCAAGCGTAAACTGGATAGTAATGACGAAAAGAGGGATAGAATGGCTGGACCATTCTCATCCCTCTTTTCCGTCAACGCTACCTTTACATTACCAGCGCAGCCGCTCCTTCAAGCTCACATAGCGTTGGTTGCCGATGATGATATGGTCAACCAGTTCTATATCCAGCAGGCGGCCGGCCTGCACCAGTTGTTCGGTGACCTGAATATCTTCGGGACTCGGAGAGGGGTCGCCACTGGGGTGGTTATGGCAGACGATCACGCCGGGGCAGTTGCGCGCGATGGCCGGACGGTATATCTCGGCGGCGCGCAACACCGAGCTGTTCACCGTCCCCTTGTAGCGATCGATGTTCTCCACTACCTGGTTCTTGGTATTCAGGATCAAGATGCGCATTTGTTCATGGTCCAAGTAGGTCATCTCGAGCATAACCAGCTTGGCGGCATCAGCCGGAGAGGTGATCTTGTAGCGCTCGTCCGGTTGCAGCAATTGCATGCGCCGTCCGAGTTCCAGCGCGGCTTTTAACTGGGCGGTTTTGGCCTCGCCCAGGCCATGCTCATTGCAGAGCGTGCTAAATTCAGCCGCCAGCAAGCCGCCCAGGCCGAAATATTTCGCCAGCAATTTGCTCGCCAGCTCAATGACATTATCGCGCTGTGTGCCGGTGCGCAGGATAATCGCCAGCAGCTCCGCCGTCGAGAGCGCCTGGGGGCCGTTATGGCGCAGGCGCTCGCGCGGGCGTTCGTCGTTGGGCATATCGCGCACGGTGAGGTGATATTCAATCTGCGTGGGTAAGGCATCGCCGGTGCTTTGTTCGAGGGTTGTCATGGGTGTCCGCATCTCCTTCAACGTAATACTCCGCCGCCAATGTTGCCTATGACAATACATGAATAGATCGAAAAATGCAATACTATAAGCGATGTTATGAACCCACAAGTCCTATGCGATTGTCCATCGTGATACAGAATGATATAATGCCTTTACGTATGACCTCAGCAGTCGAGGAAGTGTTGCCAGGCAAGAGGCTATTGACAGATGGGCAAAAAACTCGCGATTCTGTTTCTCGCGCTAACGCTTTTAGCCGGGCTCGCGGCAGGGTATGTTGTGGGCGGCCTGCAAGCATATGCGCGTTACGTGCAAAGCAGCCTGAGCAGCCAGCAGCATTGTGGGGGGCAAGCTCCTGTACGTATCTGCGTGAGTACCCCCTCAGAGATCTTCAGCGCGTTCTACCCTTCATACGTGACGACGCAGACGCTCCTGGCGCGCATCAATTATAGCAGCAGCAGTCCTCTGACGCTGGCAGTGAGCGTCAATATTGCCGGGTTCACCCAGGTGCAGACACGCACGGTCAATGCGACCTCCGCTATGCAGTCCATCGCTACGACACCGCCAATGCTCATCTCGGCGCTGCACAGGCTTACCGCCGATTACAATACCTCGCTGCATGTGCGCGTCAGCGATATGCAGGGGCGCTCTTACTACGTCAACGACAGCCCACTGTTGCTCCATTCGCGCTGGCTCATGCAGTGGACGGCGGCCAATCGCCTGAAGATCGCCGCCTGGGTGACGCCGGACGACCCGTTGATCGCCGAGCTGATCGCCAGGGCCAGGAGCCATCTACAGTTGCAGCCGCCGCCCGCGCCCAATGCCATGATCGGATATAGCAAGGCCAGCCCCCAGCAGGTAGCTGGCCAGGTTGACGCCATCTTTGATGCCCTGCGCATCGATTACAAAATACACTATGTGCAGGCCAGCGTTCCCTACAATGGGCCGGGGGATAGCGGCGTAGCGACGCAAAATATCAAGCTGCCCGCCGAGGTGCTGCAACAGCGCAGTGGCATGTGCATCGAGTTGACGGCCTTGCTGGCGGCGGCGGTGGAGAGTATTGGCCTGCACTCCGAGATCGTGATTATCCCCGGACACGCGTTCCTGGGGGTCGCGGTGACGCCTGATAGTCAACGCTTTGAGTACTGGGACGCGGTGGAGGTGAATAGCAACGTTGCCGGGGCCTCCGCCAATATTTCGGCTGATGCCATCTACCAGCAGAACGTCAAACAGGGAACAATAGTCGATCGAGTGGTGATCAGCGATGCCCGCCGCGCGGGTATCGACGCCATGCTGTAACACAAGGAGGAGCGGCCTACGAGCAGCGTAGATTTTCCGACATGGTTTAGCGCTGGTTGCTATGGAGGGCTGGCATGTTGTATGCTTGCCATCGCCATCGATGCGCTCTATACGACCTTCCGCCGGCGCGGCACGACCCGGCAGCTTGCCGGGGCCATCGTGCTCTGCGTTAGCTCTGCGCTGCTCTTGCTGCCCGCGCTTGTCTGGTACAATGTGCGTTTTGCCGGTGGGCAGACAAACATCAACGCGGTAGAGGTCGAGGTGTTGCTGGTCTACGTGGCGCTCTGGGGCTGGGTGCTGCCCTTTGGTATTACTGTCGCCTACTGCCTGTTCACGCCGCCGCGCACCTCAACGGCCTCGACTCATCTCCCGCGCCAGAAGCGTACTACGCGCGCCGACCCCGCTGCGTCGTCGTTCATCCTGCCCCGGAGCCAACCTGGCGTGCCCGCGCCCTTCGTCTTCAATGACGATACCCCCTGGGGCTGGCTCGAACATCGCAACGGGCGCTTCCAGGGCCAGCGCCTGGCGCTAAAGCGGGCGATAGTGACTATCGGACGCGGTGAGGAAAACGATATCTGGCTGGATGATGATATGGCTTCTCGCGCACATGTTGAGCTGGCCTGGGACCAGGGACGCGTGTATGTTACCGATTGTGACAGCCTCAATGGTGTGCAGGTCAATGGCCGGCGTATTCGCGGCTCTGTGATGATCGCGCCTGGTGAACTGCTGGAGGTTGGCTCTCACCGTTTCCTCCTGGCGCTCGCCGAGCTAGCCGCATCCCTGGCCTCTCAGGACGACCCGCTCCTGCGCCACGCGCCGCGCTCGTCCGTGAATATGGTCGCTGAAGAGACACAGAGCGCCGTCACTCCTATTCCTGGCGCAGATCAGAGCAAGATGGCGCTGCCGCTCACGCCGCCTCTGGGCGCTGGGAACGCCGGCGATTTTGATCACCTGGTCCAGCAAATCGCCTCTGACGCTTCGCGTGCCAGTGCGGCGATGCGCCAGGAGACGGTGGAGGTGGGCCAGGTAGCCTATCCACTCCCCGCGACACCCCCTGAGACATACGCCTTCGTGATCCGCGATGGCGAACTGAGCGGGAAAAGCTTCTTGCTGGAGCGTCCTGTGCTGACGATAGGGCGCGGCGTTGAGAGCGATGTCGTGATTAACGATCCCTCGATCTCGCGGCGTCATGCCCAGGTCGTGCGCCAGCCCAACGGTCTCTATGTGCAGGACCTGGCGAGCCGTAATGGCACATACGTCAATGGTGAACTGCTGGTAGGCCCGTGGCCGCTGCAACCGGGTGATATCGTCAGGCTGGGAAATATAAGCCTGGAGTACACCACCTTGCAGTCGGCCCGGACCGTGCCGCTCTCCATGTTCAGTACACCTCCCCTGCTGCGTCCGACCGGCGGTCCGATGCCTCTACGCCTGCCGAGTCGCCCCAAAGAAATGTAGCCTTAGTATTCCACCCGGATCTGCTGAACGACCTGTTTTGATAGCACAGCCCTGCCGTGACCGGGGTAGAGATAATGGATGTGTAAGCTGTGCAGGAGCTGGAGCATCTCCTGCACCTGGCGGCGGTTGGCCTCTCCCCGTATGCACGGCGCTCCGCCCTCCAGGGTCATCACCATATCGCCGCATAGCAGTTCGCGGGTGAAGGCATTGTAGAGGCAGAGGCTATCGCGTGTATGGCCAGGAGCGGCGATCACGCGCCAGTCAAGATGCTGTGGTACGCCCGCGACATCGTCCAGCCAGACGTTAACCATCCCCGCCTGCCGGGCATACTGTGGTGGGAAGAGGTCCAGGTGCTGAAAAGCCCCGGGCAAGACCTGCTCGGCCATATGCGTGACTTCTGGTATGATCTTGTTCCTCTGCTGTTCCGCTTGCGCCAGTTGCCGGGCGGTGGCCGACGCCGCCACGGGCGCGCCACAGGCCTGCTGGAGCGGGATCACGCCGGCGGTATGGTCGGTATGCAGATGGGTCAGGACGATAAGGTCAATATCGCGGGCAGATCGGTGCAGGACATGTTCGATGTATTCCAGCGCCAGGCGCGTGTTCAACGCTGAGCCGGGGTCAACAACGATGAACCGCTGGTCATCGATAAGATACGTGTTTCCCATCGAAAAACGATCGGTGATCGTATGCACCTGGCGCGGTTTCTGCGCCAGGCGCGACATGTGTTCCTGGCTGGCTGAGGCAGTGGTCATAGGCTCCCTCCTCCGGCGTGCGTGATGAACCTCGATATGCATATTATCATTACGGTCAAGTGAGTGCTTCTGTTTCTTCACACCCCGAACCTGTTGGCCCCGACGCGGATCAGGACGCCCACGCATTGTCATGGTTAGCGGCGTATCCATCTGCGATATGTTATACTTGGGGATAAGCATTATTTTACTCCATCCTGGAGGTTTGACATGACACCCATCCCGGCTCAGCAGTGGCCCGACTACACGTATATTGTGCCCCACATTTATACCAGGGCGAAGATACGCCTCATCGGACTTGGCACGTATGCTCCGGCAGGCATCATCACGAACGAATTTTTTGCGCACATATCTACCCGCCTCGGCGACCCACGCAGCGCCGGTGACCTGGAGCGCGTAACGGGGCTGAGCACTCGCCATGTGCGTACCAGCACGCTAGAATTCTGTCGCAGAATGGCCGGGGAGGACGCACCGGGTCTTATCGATGCTCCCCAGGCGCCCAGAGAAGAGTCGCTGGTAGATATGGCCGTGATCGCGGCGCAGCGGGCGCTGGCCAGCGCTGGCCGCGACGCCTCTGAAATAGACACGATCATCGGGGCCTCTTCCTCTGATAACGATGCCTTTCCTACCATTGCCGGGCAGGTGCAGCAGCGCCTGGGCCTGAAGCCGATTCGTGCCACCATGCTCAGGGGAGCCTGCGCCTGCCAGACCGAGGCTTTTCAGATCTGTGCCGAAGTGCTCTCGTCCAGTTCCGCGCGCCTGGTGCTGATGGTCACCTCCGAGGGTCTGCTGTCCAATATCATGAACGTGCTCGACTGGAAGACCAGCTCGCTGTTCGGTGAAGGGGCCTCTGCTTTCTTGTTGGAGCGCAGCGACGAGGATACCTACATCATCAACGGGTCCGATGCTAACCAGGCCCAGGCGCTTTACTACCAGACGCCGCTGCGTAAGGATGTCGTTGAGATGGCTGAAGTGGACATGAAGATGCGCGAACTTTACAAAGAGGGCAAAGGCAAGGAACTCAACCAGGTGCTCGCGCAGTACCTGGTGGGCTATACCAAGATGAACGGCAAAGAGGTCTTCCGCGAAGCCCCGCGCGCGATGGCGGAGGCGGTCGATGCGCTGTGCCGCCACGCGAACCTGGCCCATGATGACCTGGCGTATATTATCCCGCACCAGGCCAATTCGCGCATCACCCGCCGCATGGGCGACCTGCTCATCAACGATTATGGCTGGCCAGCATCGACGATGGAGAAGCTGGTGGATAACTTCCGCTACTATGGCAATCTCTCCAATGCTAGTATCGCCACCGCCCTGATGGAACTCATGCGCCAGGGCCGCCTGCATGACGGCCAGTGGATGGCGCTGCCCGCGGTGGGCGGCGGCATGAACTATGGCTGCTGGCTGCTGCGCTACCACGATATACAGTACCTGGAAGCTGTGCTCAATCCTGTCTAAGCTGTGAACAAGCAAGGGCCTGGCAGCATGACACACGCGCTCCAGACCCTTTCTGGATCTTCCTCAGGCCCCCAGATTGCGTTCAAATGTGAGGTAGGTCTGCCCCTCCCATTCATAGCCGGCCCCGGTGAAGGCGTCGCGCACCATAATCAGGTCGGGGACATGCGCGCGCACCGTATCCAGGCGCATGTTGGCTGCCTGGCGTCGCAGTGCGTAGGCTAGCAGGCTGATGGACTCGGTGGTGCCATCGATATAGCCGATAAGGAGCTGCTTGCCCAGCGCACCCTCGCGCGTCTCGGCGATGGCCAGCCCATCCAGACGCTCCCAGCGGCGCAGCAGATAGACCTGCCGGGCGGCTATCTGCTCTTTCAGCAAGGTGTCGGTGATGCCATAGGCGGTGAAACCATGATAATAGAGGCCGCCTGTGCTGGGGAAGATGCTGGAGACATCGAGGTAGCTGATGATCTCTTCCAGGTCTCCCTCGCTCGCCAGCGCCGGCTCATCCAGTGTGTAGTGCTCTTCAGGCGGCTGCGTCATTGGTTGCGCGCTGAGCGGGAGGAAGCCGCCCACCTGGCGCATATGCTTCCCCTGGACCAGTTGAATCGCTGCCGTGTTAATGGATTCGGTGATGAGCCGCGCATTGGTGGCTCCGCGCTGCATGGCCTCTACCAGCATGGCATCGTTGAGCGCTCTGGCGATGCCTTGCTGGCGATAGGCTGGATGCACGCGAATGCCTTCGAGCCAGGCATCGGTGTCGTTGAGCATACGCACGTGGGTGACCCCCACCGGCACATCATCGGCCGTGGCTACGAACAGGCGACCCTGCGGATCACGTAGCCATTCATCCCAGACGCGCTCAATATAGTCGCCCCAGTCCCAGGTGTGCTGGCAGAACGCGAGGACCGTGTCGCGGTCCTCTGCCCGCGCCGGGCGAATAGCAATGTGTGGCATGTTTGTGTTACCCTTTCTTTCTATATAGTACACTCTCATATATTACTATCGAATGTCGTAGATGGCCAGACCTGATGCGCGTAGGGGCGATGGCTTCGGCTCCTCTTGCCCGCCGACAATGCCTCGCCGGCATCGGCAAGCCATCGCCCCTACGCGCATCAGGACGCTGTTGCGAAGGTAGCGTCACCTTTCTGATGCTTTAAAACGTGATACTACTATCCCTTAGGATGTGTTTTAGTAGCCAGGAGTCTATAATGCTAGAGAAACCTCAATCGGAAAAGCCCGGCACAGAGAAGCCGGAGGCAGCAGCAAACCCTCAGGATACCCCTGTTACCCAGAAGATAGAGGAGGGCGGCCAGAAGATACAGGAAGGTACTCAGTCCGTCGTCCAGGGAGTACAGCAAGAGGCGGCTGATGCCCAGAGGCCGTGGTACAGCATGGTGCGCATCGGCCGTGTACTCGCGGTGGTGTACATGGTGACATTCGTGCTGTTTGGCCTGCTGGCCTGGTGGGTGCATTTTCACCCTGTCTTAAGCATAGATGTCGCCATTACGCGCGAGTTTCAGGAGAACCATGCAGCCTGGTTGGAAGACAGCATGGTTGCGGTCAGTTATATCGGCAATACCTTGTGGCTCTCGGTCGGGTTGATCGTGATGGCGGCCCTGCTTTTCTGGATAGCGCGTCTCCGTCTGGAGGCGCTCATCGTGATCGGGTCTTGCGCGAGCAGCGGGATTCTCAATGGGCTAACGAAGCTTTTAGTATCGCGCCCACGCCCGACGGCAGGCCTGGTAGAGGTGCTACAGACCGCCGGTGGCAAGAGTTTCCCCAGCGGGCATGTGATGTCGTATGTGGCCTTTTGGGGGCTCTTGTTCTCGTTTGGCATCATTCTGTTCAGAGGCAACCGTTGGTGGAGGATCGCGTTGCTGATCGTACCCGCGCTGTTTGTGATTCTGGTTGGCCCTTCGCGCATCTATCTGGGCGACCATTGGGCCAGTGATGTCTTTGGCGCCTATATGTTTGGTGGTCTCGTCCTTGGCGTGTGGATCTGGCTCTACCTCAAGTTAAAGGAGAAAGGTGTGCTGGCGACCCAGAAGCCAGGATTGCCGTTCATCCATCGCCACTAGGTCGATA
>JALYVR010000818.1 GCA_030853145.1 Chloroflexota bacterium
GCCCAGGCTTAATCCCTTCCGGTACTCCAGTGGTGGATCAGTGGGAAGCTGGTACACGAGGAAACTCACAGGCTGAGTATAGCCGTTACACGTTGTCACTTCGGTCTTTACAACCCCTTTCGTTGTGACACCTCTTTTTCTGAGTAGTCTTGATCTATACATAGCATAGAGGCCAACGGCTGGTATAAAAAGAAACATGATGCCCAGCAACGTCAACCAAAAATTTAACCAGTTATTCTGATAATCTTGCAAAACGAGCACCGCTGAAGGCTGACCGATAGGGGAGTACCAACAATTATAGGTTCTACCCACCACGTAGTGATTAACGATAGCCTGCGCATTATCCGCCAGGACAAAGTTGCGATGAGCTGGTCCATCATAGTCGCTCCCCACCTGCTTATAGCCTCCAGGAGCGGAAACTGTATATGTAAAGGCAGGTGACTCATAGGAATAATCGCTCCCTGAAGTATATTGCACCTGGCTGGAGATAATTGTGCAGCGCGCGGGCTGATAACTTGCGTAGATGTTATGAGCATAGAGCCACCAGGCGCCTTCGAACAACCCCACAGTGAGGAGAATGAGCAGCGACGACACGAGCAGCCAGCGTTTTAAACTAACCAGATGACCTTTTCGCGTGCCACAGTGCTGGCAGACCTGCTCCTGTTCCCCCATACGGGCAAAGCAATGAAAACAGTATGTCGGCTGCATGGCTATCTCACCTGCTCATTTTTATTCTTCATGAAATGAGACGAGAATGTGGACCGATAATCAAAAAGCGGCAGGCCGTTCCCTAACTTAACGCCTATTACTCTGGCACAGCTTCATGTGAGGCATAGCCTGTTCCGTGTAGTTGGAACATGGCCTCCGCAAGGGAGGGCCACTACACTTAAGCGTCATGTGACGGCTAGGTGTAGTGGCGCCCCTCGCGGGCGCCATGGTCCAACTCGACACATGCTGGCGCTAAGTGTAGTGGCAGGCCTCACGAGAGCAGCTTCGCAATCGTCACGGCCTCATCCTCGCTCAAGCTGCCTGTGATGCGCAGGCCCACACCGTTCTCCGCCCACGCGAGAATGGGCGCGCCGCCTGCCGTTGAGAAGGTGGCGGTGGTGCCGCGCAGGCTGAGTTGCTGGCCGGAGGCAGGCACATTTGCCAGGGACCTGGCTTCGATGAGCGAGAAGCTCTTGCCGCCTCTGATGTAATTGAGCGTGAAGACCAGGTTGCCGGAGGCGCCGAGGACGTTCACATTCACTAACTGGTAGGCCGTCTGAGAAGATGGAATGCTCAGCAGGTGATAGCCGGCCTGCTGCTGCGCCTGTGCCAGAGTTGTGGCGCCGGTATCGGATGTTGGGCTGGCCTGCACCAGGGGGCGGACCTTTGCGCCGGGGGGCACGATGAAGGTGAAGGTGCCAGCAGGAACGGGCTGATTCAGGATGAGCTGCGGGATATCGAGCTGCACCTGGGCGAACCCCTGCAATCCCAGGTTCATCAGCACGGGCAGCGAGGTAGCTTTATCGATAAAGATATCGCCATCGTAGTTGAGATTGTTCAGCCCGCTGCCACCAGGTGCAGGCGCCGCGCTCTGCGTTCCAGGCACAACATGCACATCATAGGCGCTATGGCCGTGCGCGCTGGCGCTACTGGAGACCAGCGTAGCCTTGCTGTTAGTGAAGATCGTCTGCACCAGATTCAGGACAAGCTGGCTCTGCCCGGTCCCGCCACCGCCGAAAAGCCCGCCACTGCCGGGCGACCCGCTGGCGGGAGCCGGCCCCTTGTATGCCACGTTCTTGGCAGGATCGTATACCCACACCTGTTTCCCATCGCTCACCGTCACCGAGCCTGTGGGATACTGCGCAATGCTAGATTGCAGCACGACGGTGCGGTTTTTATTGGGCGCCGCGTTCCATATTTCGGTCTTGACGCGCCCCTTAAAGCTGGCGCCACTAAGGCTGATATCGAAGATGGCATGCAGGGTACTGGCCGTCCCCAGGGTATGTGCCACCTGCGCCAGCAATTGCTGGCCGGGATCGGACGTGGGTGATGGCGTAGGCGTCGCCTTGACGACAGCAGCGGGGGAGCCGCCGCACGCCGCCAACGGCAACAGAACCAGGAGTATGCCAACGCAGGCGCTCGCCCGCCGGAGATAGGTAAACATCGGTGCCTCTCTATAGCAAACCACTATTGACTGTCTACATGGATGGTTTTCTAAACGCAGTATCTCGCACATGGATATTCTACGATGGAAGAGTGAGGCACGCAAGGCATTAGAGAGGACATAGATGGAGGGACATCCCTTGCGGGTACATTGCTGGCCAGCAATGTACCCGCAAGGGACATCCCTCCATCTATTGCGCCGTCACATAAAACGCCGCCTGCGCGGGCGGCGTGTCAGGG
>JALYVR010000144.1:0-1860 GCA_030853145.1 Chloroflexota bacterium
CCCCACGTCCTACGGCACGACTTCGAGTTGTACATCTGCCAGCCAGACCTGGCCTGTGCCGGAGAGGATCACACCGAAGAGGATGAACACGCTATCTTCAGGCACATCCACCTCGGTGGTGTAGCGTGTCCAATCCTGTGTGCCTTGAAAGGCGCTCTCCTGGCGGTCCTCAATGGTGCGCGTTCGCCCCGGATCAACGATGCGCAGGTAAAGACCGGCGCCCTGCTTAACGCCTGAGGTTCTGATCGCGCCTGAGAGCTGCACGCGCTTCCCGCGATAGGTATCTGCCAGGATAGCCTGGCGCAGTGAGCCAAAGCCGGTCGCTTCAGAGGCGCTGGACTTGAGATAGGCACACGCTGCGCCCTGCGGCCCCATGTTTGCATCGAGGCCGCATTCGTAGTCTCGCACCAGCCGGCCCCCGTAATCCTGCACCTGGCTGCCACGCAAATCCCAGTACTGGAGGCCCTCCTCAAAACGCAGGTTCCGGGGATACGCAACTCGCACCTGCGGGGTCGATACCGGCATAGAGAACGTCCCCTCTAATGTGTCTACTACCATGCTCAGTTGCTCATCCAATGTCTTCCCAGGCGTTGTGGGCAGCTTGACGCCTCGCCGGTCAAGCAGGTCTCCGGCGACTACAATAGGACAATCAGCATGCGCTGCCAGGGCCAGAACGTCGCCTACCCTCCCTTTGATCTCATGAGTCCCACCCGGACCATGCAGGGAGAGCTTTCCGTAGAGCTGATCGCCTTGCAAGGCCTCGATGCGGGCCTCTTCCAGCGTGCCTTGTAGCGCCTGTATGAGGTTGTTTACCAGATCGATGGGTGAGGGTTCGGGCGGCATGCTGGTGTCCCTGGAAGGCTTATTCATCAGGAAGGCGAGTGGATAGCCCTCCATGTGTAGCATCCAGAGCGGGAAGATCCGCTGTCCCTGTTCATCGAGCAACAATGTTAGGATCCGCTGTTCCTGCGGTATCACCTTCGCAAGCCTGACCTGGGTCATGATGTGCTTCCTGCGTTTTCCTGAAGGTACCGGCTCTATCTCTGGATAGACGGTCCTCAAATGTCTTCTCAACTGGTCTCTTCCCTTGTGCAAGCGATTCTTCACCGCCGCTGGCGAGATAGCCAGTTTAGTCGCAATCTCCTGAATGCTCAGGTATTCATAATAAAAAAGCCATGTCGCCAACCTGTTCTTCGGCGAGAGGATCTGTAAGGCTGTCTGCACGGCCTCGCGCAACTCCTGTTCCTCTACAAGCTCCTCCGGGTTCGAAAGCAAGTTTGCCGGACACCAGGCTTCAAACTGCTGCTCGTCGATCAGGGCCTCCAACGAGAGCATGCGTCGCAGTTTCTGCTCGCGCCGCCAGGCCCGGCAGACATTCAGGGTGATGCCATAGTACCAGTTCTTGAAGTGGGCCGTGTCGCGCAACTGGTCGAGAGAAAGGTAGGCCTGCAGCATGGCCTCCTGCACCAGTTCGCGCGCCGCCTCCCCGCTGTCTGTGAGGCGTAGCGTGATAGAAAATGCCATCAGGTGATAACGCTCGATAAGCAGGCGGAACGCTTCCGTGTTATCCAGACGTGCCAGCGCTACCAGTTCAGCATCCATTTCCTCTTGCATAGAAACCTGCCCGCTCTCCTCTCTTAAGAAATGCCTACACTTCTATAGTGGACACAATGGGCAAAGAGGTCTCTTTTTCTAGAGAACCTCGTAAGATGTCCCTGATCTCATGGGCCTTTCTGGACACCAAAAGCCGCTCAGAGACGTGTTGTAAAGTAAAGAAAGGTCTATTAAAGGCCTATAATAGTAGACGGATCGTTCTAAGATGAGGTAGAATGCGTATAAGAGGCGAGGCGCTTCGAAGTC
>JALYVR010000144.1:1870-8722 GCA_030853145.1 Chloroflexota bacterium
GTAAAGTAGTGAGAGGCCTCTAAAGGCCTATGATGCTAGACGGATCGCTATAAGTTGGGGTAGAATGCGTATTAAGAGGCGAGGCGCTTCTAAGACCATAGCTGCTGGCGGATACCTGTGCCAGGGAGGAAGTTCATGACCAAAGACCCCAATGAGAGAAGGACCTATCGGAAAAGTCCTGGCCGTCAATATGAGTATGAGCCTTTGCGTAGCCGCCCAGGGCGCACAGGCACATCCAGGCCGGGCGAGCGCTGGGCTGAGGAGAACCCCAGCCGGGGCACACACCACTCGCCATCTTCTAGCGGCGTCCTCGCGCAGAGGCCAGACCTGCGGCGTACCAGGCAGCTTTTACGTCAGAACATCCTGGCCAGTAAATCAAAGTCCGCCGTGTATGAAGATGAGGATGAGCGATTACAAGAGGATGAAGAGCTAAGCGCCTACCAGGAGAGAAAACAGGAGGAGCGGGACCGCACGCTCTACGGGAATCGCTACCTCGCCCGTGGCAATCGTCCTTCGCAGTCGCTGCAGCAGCACTATCCCGAAACCGATGAGGCTGCGCCAGAAGAAGCCTGGGATGATGATGAGCTTGCTTACATGGACCCCGATATGGAATACGGGGCTCAACAGTACGCAGACATGGGCTACGAGGACGACATCGATCCGCAACTGGACTTCCCCGCTATCCCGCTTGAGCGAACGCCGCCGGCCCGGCCCGCTGCCCGCCGCACACCTCCTGGCGGCTATCTCCCGCCAGCGCCAAGTGAGCGTCGCGGCGCGTCGCTGCCCTACAGCCCGGAGGATGAGACCGAATACGAGGAGTATGCACCTGTTGTACAGCGCCGGCCCAGGAAGCGCCGGGTCACCCGTCGCAAGGTTCTCTGGGGACTGGGCGCGGCCGTTGTGGCTGGCGGAGCCATCGCGGCCGTCGAATATGGTCCCAAAGTGCCTCAGGCCGTTAGTTCCCTGGGGTCTGATGTCGAACGCCGCATCGCCGATGCCTTCAATAAGGGCTTCAACGATGGCGCCAATGCTGTGCGCAAAGACTTCATTAACGCATTGGAAGATATGGAAGGCGTGTCGATCAACGCCGCCATGGCCGCCGTCAAGCTGATGCGTACCGCCTATGATGTGTTCGTTAGCCCGGTCGTGGCACTCGCCGCTAAGGTAACGGGCGACTTCCTGAACGCGACGCTGCGCGCCTTCCTCACGGCGCGCCACTGGCTGGCAAACATTGGGCAGGATAATCAGACTCTGGGGGCCTTGCAGAGCGTGATCGAGTTGTGGGCCAGACAGGTGACCCAGATGCCCAAGCAGCTCCAGGCCATCACCGACGCCGACCTCGACGGCGCCAATTCCTACCTGCAAGGTGTGCAACGTAAGATCAACATCGAAAAAGCCAAGCTCAACGCGCCAAATCCAACGCCGGCGCCATCATCGGGATCGCAGAGCCAACCAAAGCATTAGAGATGCCTGGCGGACGCTCCTATCCTGCTGTTTTCCACCATGTATCGAACGGGGTGACGGGCACATTGCGTTTATGCTCTGTGGTCTGGTAACGATGTTCGATGCGTTGCGCTACTTCAGGTGGAACCTCGTGCCCTTCGAGGTAGTCATCTAGCACTTTGTAGCTGATGCTGAGTTCATCTTCATCAAGCTGACCCGGCTTCTGATCAAGAAGATCGGCGGTAGGTAGTTTTGTGTAAATTCGTTCATCGGCCCCCAGGTGTTTCAGTAATGCGCGACCCTGTTGTTTCGTAAGTCCAGAGAGTGGCGTCAGGTCCACGCCCCCATCGCCGTACTTGGTGAAAAAACCTGACACCGCTTCCGCCGCGTGGTCGGTGCCCACCACCAGAACGTTGAATTGATGGGCAAAGCGATATTGGACCGTCATGCGTTCCTGGGCCTTCTGGTTTCCTTTGTTATAGTCTGTCATAGTGAGACCGGTGGCTTCTTCAAATGAAGCCACCGCGCTATCTACAGCGGGCTGAACATTCACAGTATATGTCTTGTCGGGGGCAATAAAGCGCAGAGCGCGTTGTGCATCTTCTTCATCATGTTGCCTGCCATAGGGGAGCCGAAGGGCGATAAACACATACTCTGTGCCGGTAAGTTTACGCAGTTCCTCTACCGCCATCTGGCACAAACGTCCAGCCAGGCTTGAATCTTGACCGCCCGAAATGCCGAGAACAAAGCCATGCATGCCTGAATACATTACATAGTCTTTTAAGAAAGTTACTCGCAAAGCCACTTCTTCTGCCGGATCTATGGTGGCTTTTGTGTGTAATGTTTCAATGATTTGTTCTTGTTTTGTGGTTGTCATCAGAAAATCTCCTTATTCTTTTCTTTGAACAGCAGGACAGAGCTACGCTGTTTTGAAGCTTCATTGGAGTATAGCATCATTTTTGAGCAGGGTGGAAGGCTGTTTCCCTCAGAAGGATAGGAAAAGTAGCTGCCGTTACACCGACAGAGGTTCTGTCGTTGTATACATATGACAGCATCTATGTTACATTGCGTGGGGTACGATGGTTTTGCCGCAGACCAACAACGATGAGAGCCTGCTGCGTATCGATGATGTAGCACACCTCTCCGGCATACCCAGCCGGACGATTCGTTTTTATAATACGCAGGGGCTGCTGCCGGAACCCGTTATGCGCGGTCGCATTGCCTACTATAACCAGGAACATCTGCTTGTGCTGCACCTCATTAAGGAACTCAAGGAGCAGCAAAACCTCCCGCTGGATGTCATCAGGCAGTTGCTGGAGATTTGCGCGCTGCACGGCGATGTGCAGATGAATCTGGCCCTCAAGCAGCGCTTGCTGCGCCCGTTGACCTCCGGCGGCCAGGAGGTGCGGCTCTCTAGAGAGGCCCTGTTGCAGCAGACGGGCGCGAGCGGAGAGCAGGTTGATGAACTGGTGCGCCAGGCTCTGCTCTTCCCCGTGCAGTCCGAAAACGAAACCGTCTTTACAGGCGATGATGTGCTGCTGCTCGAGCTCTACCAGCGCCTTGAACAGCTTGGTCTGCCATTGACCCTGGCCTCCTTAATCCGCTTCCACCTGCGCCAGCTTGTGCGCAGCGAGATTGCCGCCTTCGAGCAATATGTCCTGCCCGGCTGGCGCGAGGCCGGCATGTCCATCGAGCAGCAAGGCCGGCAGTTCGAGGAGATATTGACGCTCACCGATACGCTGATCTCGGTGCTGCACCGCAAGATGCTGTGATGTAAGGCGCTAGATATCGTGTTGGAACAGGGCACCCGCCAGGGATGCCCCTACATATCTGTCCTGGCCTGCGTTCAAGTGTGTGGTACCTCGTGCTCTTCTTCCACCTCTGGCGTTTTCAGTTCCATATCCGCCTGCTCGCTATCCGTCTGTGTGGTTGCGATGGCCTCTCTGGTGTGAGCGTCAGGCTCGTCGCCTGTTGTGGTCTCTATCACCTCGCGCTGTGGCTCCGGTGCGTGTGTAATCTGGTCGGCTTCCTGGTGATTGCCGTTGGCTTCAGGCTCTACAGGATGTTTCATGGCATCTCCTGCGTCCCTGTGCTCCCCGGCAGTACCGACATCTTCAGTCTCTCTGGTCTCCCCAGCGTTCGCTGCTTCGATTGCCTCTGGCTGCGATTTTTGCTGGATGCCGTAGGTGGCCGCGACCTCGCCTGCTGGCACCGGTCTGGAATAGCGTAGTACCAGGTAGGAGATAGGCAGCAGGGCAATCAGCAAGACGAGCGATGTCCACTGCGCCTGCTTGAGACCCCAGTTCAGACCCAGGAAGCCGATGATAATGTTATCGCGTACAAAGAAGACCAGAAATTGGGTGATGGCGTAACCGAACAGGTACACCAGCATCAACATGCCGGGGCGGCGCAGACGGTACGAGAGAAAGAACATAAAGGCCAGCAGGACAATATTGGCGAGCATTTCATAGGCGGCCGCCGGCTGCACCGGGACCCGGCAGGTGGCGGGGTTCAGGCAGGCCCAACTGCCGGGATGCAGGTAGACGGTGGACCAGGGCAGCGTGCTGCGGTAGCCGATGATGTCGCCGTTAATCAGGTTGCCGACGCGACCGAAGATCTGCCCGATGGCGGCGAAGAGCACGCTCATGTCAATCGCCACCAGGGGATTGATGCGCGCGACCCGTGCGCGCCAGAAGAGCACAGGGATCGTCAGGAAGATGGCCCCAAAGAAGGCCATGCCGCCCTCCCAGGTGGCCAGAATGTGCCAGGGCTGGGCGAGATAGTACGAAACGAGGTTCGGCTGCTGGATCACAAAATACAGGCGACCACCGACCAGCCCGGCGACGATACACCACCAGAGGAGACGATTGATGATCTCCGAGGTGACGCCCTTACGGCGCGCATAGCCCTGGATACCCCACAGAGCCATCACGATGGCTATTACGTACATCAACCCGTACCAGCGCAGGGCCAGCGGCCCGATATGCACGATTACCGGGTCGATATTAATGTAAATGTAGGGGGGACCGATACGCAGCCAGCCCCAGTTAATTATGTCGGCCAATGTAAAAATCGGGATACTTCCCATTACTTACTCCAATACTGTTAGACACTGGTGTTTTTCCTATGATAACCATATCATCTACTATATGCAAGCCCCGATGCCTTCATCTGATGACTACCAGGTGCTCCGGCGTGCCCGCGAGGAAGGCGTGTATGTTCTCGATGGTCGTGTCCAGGATACGCCGCAGAGCCTCATCGGTATTGAAGGCAATATGAGGCGTCATAACCACGTTTTCGCGCCGCTGGAGGATGTGGTTGCGCAGCAATACTTTCAGCTTCTCTTCAGCGCCTGCTTCCTGTAGTAGTTCCTCTTCGTTCTGCAAGAACTCTTCACCTTCCAGCGTATCGAGTCCGGCTCCGCCCAGAATACCTTTATCTAGCGCCCAGGCCAGCGCCTCGGTATCGACCAGGGAGCCGCGCGCGGTATTGATGAGCAGCGCGTGCGGCTTCATTTTTGCCAGTGTCTCCCGGTTGATGATGTGATAAGTGGCAGGTATCGAGGGGGCGTGGAGCGTAATAATATCTGACTGCGAGAGCAGTTCATCCAGGGAGGTGTAACGGAAACCCAGAATCTCGGCGAGCAGGCGATTTTGAACAACATCGTAGGTCAGGACGTTCATGCCGAAGCCCTTGGCGATGCGGATAACGTGAAGCCCGATGGCCCCGGCCCCGATCACGCCGAGTGTCTTGCCATAGAGATCGAAGCCGCGCAGACCCTCCAGCGTATAGTTGCCGCGCTGCGTGCGCGCGCTTGCCGGAAGAATCTTGCGCGAGAGCGCTAGCATGAGCGCGAAGGTATGCTCGGCCACGGCATTTTCGCCGTAGCCGGGCACATTCGACACAGCGATTCTGTGTTCGGCAGCAGCCTTCAAGTCGATGTGCTCGTAACCGGTAGAGCGCGTCGCAATGAGCTTGAGATGCGGCATCAACTCCATCTGCGTCGTCCCGACCTTTGAGTGGATGAAGGGTACTAGTATCTCCACCTTACCCAGGTTCTGCGCGTCTATCTCAGAGAGCAAGCCAGGGGCAATCGTCAGCGTAAGCAGCTCATCCAGAGCCTGGCTCAGGTACTGGCGTTCCTCGTCGTTCGCTTCTGTAATCAGGGTGTTTGGTCTGTGCTGTTCCATATATAATTCTCCAGAAACTACAAATGTGTGCGGACTATCCCTCGTAGGGATGAGTTCTATTGCTTATAGTATAGCGGATTTTACTCGGTAGCGTATGGACAATGTGTTGGAGGGGTAGGGGCGGGCTTGTCAACCGCGCCCCTACCCCTCCAACGCAAACCACGGATTTTCGCAAACTGGTAGCAAGCAAGCCTATTCATCTACGACGCGAGTATGATATGCTTTCCATGATAGGTGAGGCGACGCTGCCTCCAGTTGTTCCCAGGGAAGGAAGGGCTTTCTATGGTAAAAAATATAACCAGGCAACCGGCAAAGCGCAAACCTGGAGAGAGCGTCTACGAACGCTATATCCGTACTGAAGAGTTGCTCTCCCTCCAGAAGCCGGAGGATGAGTTAGTCCATCATGAAGAGTTGCAGTTCATCATCGTTCACCAGGTGTTCGAGTTGTGGTGGAAGGAGACGGCCTTTGAACTGCGCACTATTCATACGTTGCTGGGGCAGTTCGATCTGCCCCCCGCTCTGCGCCTGCTTCAGCGTGCGATACGCATCCAGCATTTGATGATGGAGAATCTGCGTATGCTGGAAACGATGTCGCCGTGGGAATTTCATATGTTCCGCAAGGTGCTGGCCGACGGCGCCGGGACTGACTCGCCTGGTTTTCATATGTTGATGCTGCTCTCGCCACCGCTCTGGGACGATTTCTGCGCACTGCTCAAACACGAGCAGGTGACGCTGATCGATGTCTATACCGAGGCCGAGCGCCATCCGCTGCTGCTGGCCTTTGCCGAGGCGCTGATCGATTATGACGAGATATTTCAGTTGTTCCGTAGCCAGCATTTCAAGCTTGCCAGGCGCATGATCGGCCCCGGCTCCACCGGCACGGGCGGCACGCCAATGGAGCTGCTGGAAAAGACGCTCACGGATGCCTTCTATCCCGAATTGTGGGAGCTACGCAACCGGCTGACCGCCCTTGCGGAAGAGCGTGGAATGGTGTAAGGGCGAAAGAGGCACATGGGCCGTTGGTCGTAGGCCGTTAGGGAATAGGGTCCCTACTATAGACGAAATCGGCACCCCATAGGCGTGAACGGAAGACTGAGGTGGCAGGAAGCGGGCGGCGAAGCCGTCGCCCCTACGGCTTCGCGCTTTGTGGTCTTCCGTTCACGCCTATTGTTCTGTCAAACTTCACTTGACGGGTGAGATACGGCGACTGGGACATGGC
>JALYVR010000144.1:8732-9302 GCA_030853145.1 Chloroflexota bacterium
CCACTACACCTTTTCCGTCAAGTGAAGCTTGACGGAGCACTATGGGGTGCCGCTTCGGCTCTTCTTGCCCGCCGACAAGGCCTGCGTCCTGTGTAGAAACGCCACTGTGCGTTCCCACGCGAGGTGGGCGGCCTCGTGATTGTAGGCGTCGGGGCGGTCCTCCTCGAAGAACCAGTGCTGGGCGCCGGGGTAGACGTGGAAGGTGATTTCACGGCCAGAGGCGCGGATGGTCTCTTCAAACTGGCGCGCATCCTCGATGGACTCGAATTCGTCGGGATCGGCGAAGTGTCCCAGGAAGGCCGCGTTGGCGGTAACGTCCTGGGGGTCGCCCAGCCCGTAGAAGGTGACGATGGCGGCGACATGCCGATCAAGCTGCAAGGCCCAGGCGCCGCCCATTGAGAACCCGATCACTCCTATTTTGTCTCCCTGAGTAGCCTGTTGTGCCAGCAGGTAGTCGACGGCACCCGTGATATCCTGGGAGGCTTCGTCGTTGTTGAGGGTAGACATAAGCTGCTGCGCCTCGTCGATGCTGGCGGCTGTTCGGCCGTGATAGAGGTCAGGGGCCAGCGC
>JALYVR010000145.1 GCA_030853145.1 Chloroflexota bacterium
GGCAGGAGCCAGAGCTGCTGGTGACGGCCTTGCCTGTGGCCCTCTCCATCCCATTGCTCATCCAGCCGCGTATAGATCATGGCGCTATCGCCGGTGCTGGCTGCGTCCTGGTCGTCGGCGGGCTTCCAGGCGCTATGCGCGAGCAGGGCCGCGCCATCGGGCCGCCAGGTGTAGTCGCTCACAGCCTGGTTGAGCTGGCTCACCTGGCGCGGCTCTCCCCCGTTCATGGGCAGCAGGTGAATCTGGGCCGTCCCGCTGCGATCGCTTAAAAAGGCCAGGGAGTGCCCATCCGGCGACCAGCGTGGCGCGAAATCCAGTCCCTGGCGACTCGTCACCTGGCGGGCACTCTCGGTCCTGGTCTTATTCACAGGCACCAGCCAGATAGCGCTGCTCGTCGTGTTGGTCTCGCCGTCGCAGCGCTGCACGCTGAAAGCGATCAAGGTCCCATCTGGCGAGATCTGGGGATCGCTGGCAATCTGGAGGGCCAGCAGATCTTCGACAGTGACAGCGGGATGCGCGGGTGCCGGAGCGGCTGTCGTTGTGGCAGGCGCCTCCGTGGGTGCTTCTGGTGATGTAGGTGCTGCCACTGTTGCATCCGTAGTCGACTCCGCGGCCTCCGGCGTTATGGGTGCTGGCGTGGCCGGAATCTGGATGGTGGCCGCGGTATCGGGTACCGTTGTTTCTACCTCGGCCTGCGTCGATGAGATGGGACGTGGTATAGTAGGGCTATCTTCGTTCTCAACCATAAATCTACTCCAATCAGGTGTCTACTACATATTTGTGCTATCATAACAGTGACTGAATCCATATTACCACTAAGTCGCTTGAAAGGCAGCGTCGCATGATTGTGAAAGATGTAATGACAACGAAACTGGTGACTGTGACGCCTGATGATACGCTGAGCCATGCTGCGAACCTGTTGAGGCAGTATCAATTTCATCATCTGCCCGTTGTTCAAGCATCGGATACCTATAGCCAGCAGGGGCCGCTCTACTTTGAAGGCTTGCTGACCTCGCAAGATATCGATCTAGCTGTTGCGCTGGCGATGCAGGAGACGGGCGATGCGCCGCAGCGTCCCTGGCAGGAGCGCCATGTCACCGAGGTGATGCATCGCGCATCCATGCGGGTGACCACTACCACAAGCGTGGCAGCGGCGGCACAGATCCTCGTTGAACGCGGCCTGAACTGTTTGCCCGTTGTAGAGTATGCGCAGGCAGAGGAGCGGACGCGTACCGTGCTTGTTGGCCTGCTGACACGCAGCGATCTCCTGATGGCCCTGGCGCGTGCGCTGGGGGCATTTGAGCCGGGCATGCAACTGGTGATCCCGCTCCCCCTGGGCAATCCTGCGCCCCTGGCGCATATGCTGCTGCTGGCGGCGGAACTGCACGTGCAGGTGCGCAGTATTATGGCGGCGCCACTGGAAGGCGGTGTGCCCCACATTGCTCTGGTGCGGCTGGGTACCATTAATCCGACTCCCCTGCTGATGCGCTTGCAGGAGGCGAACATCCAGTATATGTTCGCGGAACCCCACATAGAAGGTGATATTCATGGACATGCTTAGCGCCGCTGCTCGTGCCCGCTCGCGCCTCATTTTCGCTCCCCTGGAACTCCGCTACAATTTTGGCGTGCATCATCCGCTTCAGCCGGACCGCATGGTGGCTTTGATGGATCTGTTAGAGCAGACGGGCATGTGGCATAGCAGCGCTGAAGAGACCAGCCTGCTTTTACGTCCCGCGACACTTGAAGAGCTGAGCCTGGTGCATGCACCTGACTATCTCGCGGCCGTGCAGCGCCTGGGCGTTCCAGAAGACGCGGGAGCCGGCGCGGAGGAGCGGCGGGAGCGCGCCCGGCTGGCTTTAATGTATGGATTTGGCGATGGTGATACCCCCGCGTTACCTGATATGCACGAGGTATGCGCCGCTATCGCCGGGGGGACGCTGGTGGCGCTCAGCGCTGTTCTGGGGCTACCCGAAGGCGGCGTCTTCGATTCGGAAGAGGCGCGGCCCTTGCATATCTTCCATCCCGGCGGAGGACTGCACCATGCCTGGTCGAACCGCGCCTCAGGCTTCTGCATCTACAACGACGCCGCGGTGGCGATCGCGCATGTGCTGCGCGCCTCCGAGATGAAGGTGCTCTATATCGACTTCGACGCGCATCACGGCGATGGCGTGCAACGTGCCTTCTACGATGACCCGCGCGTGATGACGATCTCGCTCCACGAGACCGGGCGCTACCTCTTTCCCGGTACAGGTGAAGTCCTGGAGCTTGGCAATGGCCTGGGACGGGGCTATGCCGTCAATATGCCGCTGGAGCCATTCACCGAGGATGCCTCGTATATCGAGGTGATTGAGCACTTGCTGCCCCCGCTGGTGGTCTCCTTCGCCCCTGATGTGATCGTGAGCCAGCATGGCTGCGATACGCACGCCTGGGATCCATTGACGCATCTGGAACTGACGATGCGCGGCATCCAGGCGCAGGTCAAGATGGCCCACCACCTGGCGCACACCTACTGCCAGGGCCGCTGGGTCGCTCTGGGTGGGGGCGGCTATGATCCGTACCGGGTGGTGCCGCGCGCCTGGAGTATGGTCTGGGCCGAGATGGCAGAGCAGCCCCTGCCTGAGCAGTTGCCGGAGGCCTGGATCGCACGCTGGCGTCCCGCGTGGCTCGCTATGGAGGAGCGAGAGATGGCGGCCCAGCAACTGATGGGCAAGGCGCCGGCCGAGACCGATTTTCCCAGCACCTTCCAGGATCGGCCTGGCGCTTTTCCCGCGCAGGAACGTCAATGGGAGATCGCGCGCGCCAATCGCCGTACGGCCTCGCTGGTGCGTAGTCTCCTGGTCCCTCCCGAAGTACGCCAGGCCTTCCCGGCCCTGCGCCAGCGCTCACCGCTCTCAGGTCTGTTCGATCTGCTGCATTTGCAGGGCAGTGCCACGCCTTCGCGCAGCAAGACGCTTGAGACGCCGGCCGGCCCGGTCTTGCTGCGCGATTTCTGCCCGCCGTCGCTGGTTGAACGTTTGAAAGCCGATTCGGGCCTGTATTCCTTCGCCCGCCTCCCGGAACGTGAGCATGCCTTGCTGCTGGGGATCGCCAGGCGCCCGGATTGCGCGCTGACCCTGGCGCATACTTCCGCCGGAGAGATCATTGGTGAGGTCACTGTTGCTCCCGGCGATACCTGGTGGGAAGGTCTGGAGAACGTGTATGAAGTTGCCATTGAGGTCAGCGCGAACTGGCGCGGGCAGGGGCTCGCGCGCCATGTGTTGGCCTTCGCGCTCGAACTGGACGCGCTGGAGGATCTGATCCTTTTCGCGGTTGGCCTGGCCTGGCACTGGGATACCGAAGGCACGGGACTCTCCCTCTATCGCTATCGAGAGATGATCTCGCGGCTCTTCGCGTCCCAGAGCTTCAAGGAATATCCCACGACAGAGCCGAATATCGGGATGGAGCCGGCGAATATCTTCCTGGCTCGTGTGGGGAGTCGGGTTGACCCGCGCGTGGTCAGCCAGTTTTTCAACCGGATGCTCAGTTCGCCAAATCTATCTGGCTTATAATTATTGTAACTAGAGGGTATGGGTGTTATGGATCTTGGATTGGAAGGCAAGGTGGCGATCGTCACCGGAGCGAGCAGGGGCGTGGGCAGAGCGATAGCGCGCGGCCTGGCGGCGGAGGGTTGCTGGTTGGCAGGTGTTGCGCGCGGCCGCAAAGCGCTGGAGGAGGCCGCCGACGAGTTGCGTTCAGGGGGGACGCAGGTGTTGCCCATCGCCGCCGATCTGCTGGTTGCTCAGGATATCGAGCGTGTTGTGCAACTGACGATGCAGCGCTTTGGCCGCATCGATATCCTGGTCCATAGCGCCGGGGGAGCAAGAGGACAGAATATCTTTGACACAAGTGATGAAGACTGGCATGACGCCCTGGAATTGAATGTGCTGGCCTTAAGTCATGCCGCCAGGTTGGTAGCGCCCATTATGAGCCAGCAGGGCGGCGGTCGTATCATTGCGATCTCGTCTATCTTCGGCCGCGAATCTGGCGGGCGCACAGCCTATAACGCCCTCAAAGCTGCCTCCATCAGCCTGACAAAATCGCTGGCGCGCCAGCTTGCGCCCAACAATATCCTGGTGAACAGCGTGGCGCCTGGCTCGTTGCTCTTCCCCGGCAGCTCGTGGGATCGGCGCAGGCAGGCCGATCCTGAGAACATCGAAGCCTTTGTGAAAAGCGATCTCCCGCTGGGGCGTTTTGGCTCGCCTGAAGAGGTGGCTGCTATGGTGGTCTTCCTGGTCTCACCCCTGGCCTCGCTTGTGAGCGGCGCATGTATCCCCGTCGATGGCGCGCAATCGCGCTCTACTATTTAAATCCGCTAGGGTCCCATGCCAGGACATGAGTTACCCCGAATTTTTCGAACGGGCGTTCGAGAGCCGTTCGATCCCCTTCTCAAGCGGGGTTGCAAGGGGCTGCAAGCCCTTTGCCGGGGGTGGCGGGGTGTCCCTGCCACTTTTTTTTCTCTCTTCTCGCCGCCGCAGGCGGCGAAGAAAAGGGGGAAAAAAGCGTTTTTCGGGGACGCCCCGAACCCCGGCAGGGACGCTCCGCTCCCTGCACCCTCGTTTTTTGAATGGGTGTTTCAAAAATTCGGGGTAACTCATGTGAAGCGAAGAAGACCCTGCTACGCAACGAAGATAAGAAATGGCTGAGAAAAAACTCATAGTGGACAGGCGTTCTTTAGTTTCTGCTTAGAGCTGCTTACGGTAGAGCTTATATAGCACAAAATGCCTTGTAATCTCTTTGAGAACACGCTATCCTAGCTTCAGTAGAAGAAAGCGAGGACATAACCCATGCAGCTACAGGAACGCACACGGATCACAGCGAAATCACTTTCTGAGCACACCGATGGATTTCTGGCTCAACAAACGCTCTCAGGTGACCAGCAGGCTTTTGAGGGCCTGGTTAACCGCTATCATACGGTCCTTTTCAACTTTATTTGCCATTTCCTGGGCGACTATGACCAGGCGTGTGATATCTTGCAGCAAGTGTTTCTCCAACTCTATATTTCTCTACCGACACTGCGCACCGGCGAGCCATTAAAGGCCTGGCTCTTCAGGGTGGCTCGCAATCGTTGCCTGGATGAATTGCGCCGCAAGCGCGCCATCCACTTCTCGGAGCTGGAGACAGTCAGCGACGAGGATGAAATCTCTCCCCTGGCTGCTATGCCTGATCCCGGCCCCCTGCCTGAAGACCTGGCCGAGCATCATGATATGCAAGCTGCCCTGCGCCAGGCCATCGAGGGCTTGCCGCCCAAGTTCCGCTCCGTGGTGCTCCTGCGTTATACTGCGCAGTTGAGCTTTTCGGAGATCGGCCAGGTGCTTCACATGCCCGAAGCCACCGCCAAGACCTATTTCCAGCGCGCCAAGCCTCTTCTGCGGATCGCCCTCAAAGATCGCTTACAGGTGACAATCACCGCTTAGATACAGAGGAAATTGCTATTTCCGATAAAAGCTTGTGAAACTTCCCTCTTATCCCCTGCGTGCTCTATAGCAGAGATAGTACGCACGGAGTAAGAGGGAGTTATTCATGTGGGACCACAACTATATCTTCCTGGCCGGCGATGATGTGCCGCCAGATGAAAATCTGATAGAGGATGAGGTCGATCAACTGTTCATGACCCGGCTGCCTCAATTGAAGCCACCTCCAAAGTTGCTTTCCCGCATTCTCTCTACTATTGCACAGCTACCTGGGTATATCCCTGAGTCGCCCGAAGCCGAGGAGCCATGGGATGGTCAAAATGTGGATGGGCCGGTGGTGCGCAGGGAGGAGCAAAACCTGCGCTAACCGCGTGCCAGGTACACGGTTGGGCATAAAGGGGAGAGAGGGCGCAGTCTCCCGCGCCCTGGATGGTTATTTACATAAGGCTATCGCTAGTGCAGAGTCGTCCGCGCTACGCAATCTGTTCGCTAAGCTTGCCCGTGGTCACGAGCCAGCGGATAAATTCGAGGCGACGATGTTCTGCGAGAGTCTGAAGACGCTCCTTTTCATCATGATCGTTACGAAGCCGGCTCAAGCGGTGCATCTCTGCCTCCGCAAATCCGCCTTTACGTAAAATGTCACGATCTTCCTTGCGGTCCATGTGATCCTCCTTTTTCACTGGCGATAGTTACCCGGGTGCTATCAGCAACATGCGCTCAATACGCTTGAGAAGTACATGCATAGGATATGGCTTCGGTAAATGATCGAGTGTTGATCTCGCTTCTCCAGAGGTGAGCAGGTGCGCTCGCGCTGCTGTGTCGGAACTGGTAAGGAGTACGGGTGTCCTGGCGTGTATGCGGAGGTTTTGCAACACGTCCCAGCCGGTGACGCTTCCTGGAAGTTGAAGATCAAGCACTATAAGATCGGGGGTTGCTTGCTGGAGGGCCGCGATAGCCTGCTCTCCGCTGCTCGCTACTGTCACCATATAGCCATACGCAGTAAGGATGTCCGCTTCTAAGCTGGCGAGAGAGCTATCGTCTTCAACCAGGAGTATGCGCCCCGGCGCCTGTGGCCCCCGGCCCTGTTTGTGAGCCGGGGAGGCAAAACGCGGGACGTGCTCCGTAGTTGTCTCGTGCAGTGCTCTCATTTCGCCGCCTCCTGGCAGGGTGTTCGCGCTTTCCTGGTCTTGCATAACAAACACATCCTGCTCTCGCAAGTCGCGGTAGTGAGAGAACGTCTCTCTCTTCACATTGTACATGCACTTTCGTGATAATATCGTGAACAGGTAGGCCTTCTGTGTGAAGATTGTGTGAAAATAGACTGCTACCTTTGAGATAGAAATGAAGATGCGATGCAAGCCCGGAACTTCCTATATGTTCTCTACGTCCTCCTATTAAGACCTGCGTTAGTGACCAGAAAGCGAGAATTTTATGCGACGTAAGTATCACATGATGAGCATCCTGTGTATGAGTATAGCGGTGATATTGCTGGCCGGTTGCGGACAGAATGTCACTCCTGGCGCGACGATTGCGGCCACCGCGACCACACAGCCGGGATCTCCGGCGACATCTACATCTATCGCTACGAAGATCCCAGTCTCTGCAAGCGTAATACCTTCCCCGGTGAAGACGCCTGCTTCCAGCGCACCGGCAGGGCCTGTCACCTTGAGCATTGAGCCACTATCGCCACATGCGCATATGGCCTTTGTGGTGATGATAAGCAATCACCGCGGCCAGACAATCTACTTCCCGGACCACCTGACGAACTGCACCGTCATCCTGTTGGAGCGCCAGGTAGCGGGGATCTGGCAGCCCGTCAATCTCTGTAAATTGATGATCCTTACCAGGTTGCTCCCTCTCAATACGCGCCAGAACCTCGCGGTGAAACTGCTTCCCTTGCTCAGCGCATGGGCGCCAGGTCTCTATCGCGCCAGTATCAGGTATAGTTCATCTCCCAGACCAGCTTTGCCCACCACGGTGTATTCGGTGACGTTCACGATCAGCGCATGATCTGAGACACTGACGCTTTCTGCGAAGGGCGAGCCAGATGGTGCGATATCCTGAAATTGGGACGAAAAAGCCTTGCCTATGACGTTACGTCATGGTGTATAGTTTCAGGTTGTAAGGAGGAAACATTTGGATCGCCAGTATTATACAACCAGCCAGTTTGCGCAGAAGGCCGCGGTGACAGCGCGCACCTTGCGTTTTTATGACAGCGTGGGTCTCCTCTCGCCCTCTGAGTATACGGAGGCGGGCCACCGGCTCTACTCGCAGGAGAATCTGTGGAATTTGCAGCAGATTCTGGCACTGAAATTTCTGGGTTTCTCGTTAGAAGAGATCAAAGCCTGCTTGCAGACCGATCCGCAACGTTTGCGAGAGACGCTAGCGGCACAGAAGGCCATGATGCGTGAGAAGCGCGGCCATCTGGACGCGGTGATTCAGGCGATTGAGAAAGCGGAGACGGTGCTGCGGAGCAAGCAGGGCGGCTGGGAATCTATTGTCGATGTGATCCAGGTGATGGCTATGGAACAGAGTAAAGAGTGGGTGAATAAATACCTGACCCCGGAACAACAACAGAAGATGGCCGAGATCTCCCGCAAGTCCTACAGCCCTGAAGCGGCGCAGAAAGTGGCGGAATGGGGTAAGAACTGGACAGAGGAGGATCAGAAACGCGCCAGCCAGCAGTGGGATGCGGTTTTCGCGGAACTGCGACGCCTGGTAGCGGAGGGCAAAGATCCCACCAGCCCCGAGGGTCAGGCACTGGCAAAGCAGCATAGTGAGCTGATTGGGCAGTTCACTCGCGGCGACGCAGATGTAGAGGCTGGTCTCAAACAATGGTGGAAGAACCAGGACGAACTGCCCGCCACAGAGAGGCCGCCAGGGATGTATAGCTACAGCAAGGAGGAGGACGCATTTCTGAAGCGCGCGCTGGAGCACTATAAGCAAGGTTAGGATTTTCTTATAGTCGCAATTCCTCAGCATCGGGCGGCGGCACATAGTAGCCGACGCCCAGTTCGTTATGTAGGAAACGCGGCTGTGTGGGGTCTGGTTCGAGTTTGCGGCGCAGGTGCCGCATGAAGGTGCGTAGATACGTATTCTCGCCGGTGTAGTCGGGACCCCAGACGCGCTGGAGGAGATCGCGGTGGGTGAGCACTTTGCCCGCGTTGCGTGTGAGTTCGCGCAGCAGGTCATATTCGGTAGGGGTCAGGTGAACCTCCTGGCCGCCGGAGCGCACGACGCGGTGCGCGAAATCGACGACCAGCCCGTTCTCGCCACCGCTGCAATAGGTCGCGCGCTCTGCCTTGTCTGGCGCGCGGCCGTTGCGCTGGCGCTCTGTTTCATCGGCGCGCCGCAGGGCCACGCGCACACGCGCCAGCAGTTCGTTTAAACTAAAAGGCTTCGTCAGGTAGTCGTCGGCCCCCTGGTCCAGCGCTTTAATCTTGACAGGCTCCTCGTCGTGCGCGGACAGGATGATCACCGGGGTGCCGCTCCATTCGCGCAGGCGGCGCAGGAATGCCAGACCGTCCAACGTCGGCAGCGAGAGATCGAGCAAGACAAGCTGCGGTTGAAAGATTGCTGCCAGGTCAATAGCCTGCGCGCCATCGCGTACTGCCTGCACCTGAAAGCCCCGCGCCTTCAACTGTGCCTGCAGAAAGGTGCTCATAGGCAGGTCGTCCTCGACACAGAGGATACGCACTTTCTTCTCACTGGTAACCATTCGCTCTCCCTCCTAACCCGGATGCCATCGCTTGTGTCCCTACATGTCTTGATTTGGACGCCATCACTTGTGTTCCTACATAAGCCGCTTGCCCGCGTGTACCACGGGGAGGATAAATGAGAAGGTGGCGCCC
>JALYVR010000819.1 GCA_030853145.1 Chloroflexota bacterium
AGGGGCGCCGTTTACAAGCCCGCGTAGGCCTACGCGGGCTTGTAAACGGCGCCCCTACCTCTGACGCCTCTATCTCTCATATTTCCAGTATTCTCTTTATCGCAAAAGTGCTTATGTTACTTTCACCGCAATTTATCCTCAAGCGAAATCTGCTTGTGTAAAGCACTTGCATAGAGAATAATAATGTGATATGCGTCATAAGACAAATATCACAGGTTGAAGGGTATGAGATGGTTGAATCAAAGCAAAAACCGTATGATACGTCGTTAAAATCCCTGCTTCAAGAGCAGGTCGCTGACATGTTGCCCTATCTCTTGCCGGGGTCCGAATTTGAGCAAGAATTGAATGTCGAAGTCATCCGCCCCACCATGCTCACTGACCGGGTGTACCGGGTCCGTTATCGAGGCCAGCAACACATCCTGCACCTGGAGATGGAGACCGGCTCCCTGGTAGAGATGCCCACCCGGCTGCTCGGCCCAACCAGGCCAAACTCTCACGGCTCTTCGCGTGGTTCGGCATCCTGTTACGCCGATCTGGTACACTATCAGCAGAGGAGAAACGCAAAGTAGAGGAGCGATTGAACATGTACGATAATTTACTAGAAGAGGACCCGCATATTCAGGAGATTGCAGCGAGGATAGCCGAGAAGCGCGTGCAGAGAGTAGCGCAAGGGATGGCGCAGGAGATGGCGCAAGGGATGGCACAAAACAAGTTCCGGGAGACCATTCTCGGTCTTGTACAAGACCGGTTTCCGGCGTTGCAAGCAGTAGTAGCGCAGAAAATCGCGGCCATTGATGATACGGATGCGTTACAAAAAATCATCCTGGCACTTGCTCTGGCGCCTGACGAGACCGTTGCTCGCCACTATGTGACCGCGCTTGAGGCAGTACACGCACCCGAGGCGTGATTGTTGTCTTTCTTCCTCCTCTCTGATCCGCTCCACAAGTGAGGTAGAGCAGGTCGGAGAGGAGGAGGAAAGTCTATGAGGGGCAGGGGCGTTCCTCCATTCCAGGCCCGTGCTCCATCTATACGCCGTTCGCGGCGATCACATCCTTGTACCAATACCCGCTATCCTTGATAACGCGCTGCTGCGTGGCGTAATCGACATACACGATGCCGAAGCGGCGCGCGTAGCCGTAGGCCCACTCGAAATTGTCCATGAGCGACCAGACGAAATAGCCGGCCAGGGGGACGCCTTCGGTAATGGCGGCCTGCGCCTGGAAGAAGTGTTCGTGCAGGTACTCCGTACGTTGGGAGTCACGCACGCGACCATCCTTGCCGAGCGTATCGGCGAAGGCGGCGCCGTTCTCAGTGATGTAGAGCTGTGGGATATGATACTCTTCGTGCAAACGCAGCAGCAGATCATACAGGCCAATAGGGTATACCTCCCAACCCATCTGCGTGTATTCCCCAGCCTGCGGTTTGACAGGCTCGATATCCACGGGTAGGCCACCCGGCTTCTGCTGGGCAAGCAGGCGCGTATAGTAGTTGGCGCCCAGGAAATCGAGGGGCCGCGCAATGATCTCAGCATCGCCGCGCTCCATCTTCGGAAGCAGGTCGCTCATATCCAACAGAGCCAGGATATCGGCGGGATAGCTGCCCCTGAAAACGGGGTCAAGGAACCAGCGATTGCTCTTGCCATCCATGAGCTGTGCCGCGCGCTGATCATCGGCTGTGTCGGTGGCAGGATACGCTGGAGTGAGTACCAACGTGATGCCGACGCGGGTCTGAGCGTCACCATGCTCGCGCAGCACCGGCACAGCCAGCCCATGCGCCAGCAGGAGATGGTGCGAGGCCTGCCAGGCCGTGCGCGCATCGCGAATGCCGGGGGCATGCAGACCACTCTCATGGCCCAGAAAGGCGCTGACATACGGCTCATTGAGCGTAATCCAGTGATGCACGCGATCACCCAGGCGGCGCGCTACAGCCTGCGCATAGTCCGCGAAGGCCAGGGCTGTATCCCGGCTGGCCCAGCCGCCCACCTCGTCCTGCAGCGCCTGCGGCAGGTCCCAGTGATAGAGCGTCGCGAACGGCTCGATACCGGCGTCCAGCAGCGTATCTACCAGGCGCTCATAGAAATCAAGTCCCCGCGCATTGACCTGCCCCCGGCCATTGGGGATGATGCGGGGCCAGGCAATAGAGAAACGGTAGGACTTCACACCCAGGGCCTGCATAAGCTGCACATCGTCCCGGTAGCGATGATAATGGTCGCAGGCCAGCGCGCCACTCTCATTATTGCGTATATGCCCTGGGGTCGCACAAAACCGGTCCCAGATGGACTCACCGCGCCCATCCTCGTTGACCGCCCCCTCAATCTGGTAGGCCGCGGTCGCTACGCCCCAGCGAAAACCATCGGGGAACTGTACCATAGCAG
>JALYVR010000820.1 GCA_030853145.1 Chloroflexota bacterium
CCGCCCTATTGGACCTGCTCGAAAAAAGCGCCCTCTGGCACAGCGGCGATGACCGGTATACCTTGCCTCCCCGCGCCGCCACCAGCGCAGAACTGGAACTCATTCATACTCACGACTACATCGCCGCCGTCCAGCGCGTCAGTAATATAGGGATACACCTGGCGGATACCCTGCCTTCCACCAGTGGAGATGCCTTGCCTCACACTACCACGGATGCTCTGCCCCTCGACATCCAGGAAGAGGCGCTCAAATACGGCTTGGGCGACGGCGATACGCCCATCGTCCCCGGTATGCACCAGGCGGCTGCGCTGATCGCCGGGGGGACGCTGGTCGCCATGAGCGCTGTCATGGGTCTGCCGGAGGGCGGCATGTTCAAGGCTGAAGACGAGCGGCCGCTGCATGTATTTCATCCGGCCGGTGGCTTGCATCACGCCTGGGCGGAGCGCGCCTCCGGCTTCTGCGTGTACAACGATGCCGCCGTGGCCATTGCCCATGTGCTGCGCGCGACCGAGGCCAAAGTGCTGTATATCGACTTCGACGGCCACCACGGCGATGGCGTGCAGCGGGCCTTCTATGACGATCCACGCGTGATGACGGTCTCCTTCCACGAAACCGGCCGCTACCTCTTCCCCGGCACCGGCGATACCCTGGAACTGGGCAAGGGGCTGGGACGCGGCTACTCCGTGAATATCCCGTTGGAACCCTATACCCAGGACGGCTCCTTTAGCGAAGCTATCAACACCGTGCTACCTCCCCTGGTGCTCTCGTTTGGACCCGACGTAATCATCAGCCAACATGGCTGCGATACCCATGCCTGGGACCCGCTGACGCACCTGGAGTTGACGCTCAAGAGTATTACGGCTCAGGCACGTCTGACACATGAACTGGCGCATGGCTACTGCCAGGGTCGCTGGGTGGCTCTCGGCGGCGGCGGCTACGACCTGTACCGCGTTGTGCCGCGCGCCTGGAGTATCGTGTGGGCCGAGATGACGGGCCAGGCGTTGCCCGAAGCGCTGCCAGAGGAATGGGTCACGCGCTGGCGCCCTTCCTGGCAGTCCGCCGGGGTTGGGGAGGACGCCGCGCAGCACCTGCTGAGTAAAACAACCTCTGGCCCAGCCTATTTTCCCAGCACCTTTCAGGATCACGCACCGGACTTTCCGCCCCAGGCGCGCCGCTGGGACATCAGCGAAACCAACCGCCAGACGGTGACTCAGGTGCGCCAACTACTGCTGCCTCCCCCGTTGCGCCAGGCCTTTCCTCCGTTGCGGCGACCTCAATCGCCTATGGCCGACATGTTCGACCTGCTGCGCCCCTCCGGCAGCGCCACCCCTTCGCGCAGCCAAATCCTGGCGACCTCCAGGGGGCCGCTCCTGCTGCGCGATTTCTGCCCGCTATCGCTGGTCGAGCGCCTGAAGCCGGACGCGGGTCTGCGCGCTTTCACCCACCAGCCTGAGCGAGAACACCTGCTCTTGCTCAGCATCGCCAAAAGCCCGGACTGCGCGCTCACCCTGGCCCATACCCCGGAAGGCGCGATTGTCGGCGAAGTGACGCTCGCGCCCGGCGAAGGCTGGTGGGAGGGGCTGGACAATGTATACGAGGTCACCATCGAGGTAAGCACGGACTGGCGCGGCCTGGGGATCGCCCAACACATGCTGGCCTTCGCGCTGGAACTCAACACGCTGGAGGATATGATCCTCTTCGCCATGGGCCTGTCGTGGCACTGGGACATGGAGGGCCTCGGCATCTCCACCCACCGCTACCGGAGCTTGATCGCGGCCCTCTTCGGCTCGCAGGGCTTCACGGAATACGACACCAGGGAACCCAATATCAACGAGGAGCTGGGCAACATCCTGCTGGTGCGCATCGGCAAAAACGTCGCTCAGCGCGACGTGAAGCGCTTCCTCAGCCACCTGTAGTAGCCTATTATGTCGGTCGGAACGATCTCTAACGTGAAGCGCTCATCAGTCCGATAAACGATGAAATTGAAAATAATGTCTGTAATATGAACTTCATCACGCTTTTTCTGTCGCCTCGCGCATAGCATTTCAGGCGAGAAAAAACTATACTCTATAAAGAAGAGTGGTTCTCCTCACCCAAACATTTCGTAGGACAAAAAGCCAGAAAGGTCGTACTACCGTCATGGAGATAATTTTGACGATGCTAACCCTGCTGGGATTAGGAGCGGCTCTTTTCTTAGGGATATTGTTCTTCAAAAAGAGCAGGAATACATCAATAGGACAGCTCGGGCATCCAATCCCACGAGGACCGCGCTATCGCGATGGAGCTGCAACGTACAGCCAGTATCGGGGAGTGCGTTACAATATGCAGATTGAAGATCCGCGTGGACCTCATAGTGCGCGCTATCAACG
>JALYVR010000821.1:0-877 GCA_030853145.1 Chloroflexota bacterium
CACCACAGGGACGGCGAGGCAAGCCACGCGCTACGGATGTTTTTAAAATGGGATCGGGACCACTGGTGACCTTCGCGGCCGGGCTGGACATGATGGGAGATAAACAGCTCGACCACGAAGGGCTTTTCGTAGAGGGGGCGACGTATCTCGTCCAGGAAAAAGATATGCATGCGCTCGCGTCGCCCGCTTGGGCCACTGGTGGGCGGGGGCATGGGAATGGTCACATCTACCGCGTAGCCCTGGGCGGGGATCGACACAGCGGCCCGCTGGATAATGAAGGCATAGCGCTGGTAGAACGCCGAGCGCACCTCGATGATGACCGCCTGGTTATGCGTCAGCGCGCTCAAGCCTCCCAACTGGGCGCCTTTCCTGACGCCGGGAGGCAATATAGCCTTATCTCTGCCCATCAGCCGAATACGAAACACAAAACTCTGGTTTGGCTGTATGCGCATGGGAGTTTCAATGATGGCCGCCGCCGCTGTGCTATGCTGCTGCTCGCCAAGCACAAAACGCTGTAGATGTTTGAAGAACGAACCTTCCGCGCCGTTCGCTGGCCCGACTTCGGCTTTATCACGCGTTATCTGGGTATCTTTGGTGTGTGTGACGCCCTGAATCGCCGGTAGAATCCCCGTGATACGTTTCTGCAGGCGCCGGGACAGGGGAACATCAGCACCTTCCCGTGGCGTGGTTCCCGGCGCAGAGAACGACACAGTGATCTCCTCTGGTTCTTCCGGCGGTGTCGGGGTTATCTCTACGTCCGGCAAGGCCCGCGCGGTGCTGGAGACCGTCTGCGCGGGCGTCACCGGCAACTGCTCCGCTGCGCTGTCCACTTTCTGCGCCTGCACGCGCGCAGCCTCCCAGCGGGCCATATCTGCTG
>JALYVR010000821.1:887-2361 GCA_030853145.1 Chloroflexota bacterium
GGCAAGGCCCGCGCGGTGCTGGAGACTGTCTGCGCGGGCGTCATCGGGAGCTGCTGCTCCGATGCAGGGTCCGCTTTCTGCGCCTGCACGCGCGCTGCCTCCCAGCGAGCCATGTCTGACGATGAGAGCGGCGTGACCGGGATAGTATCCATATTGGCTACTTCGCGGTCCTCTTCCACGTGTCCATTCTTTTTAAACGGCTGGGATGACACGATGCGCCCTTTGGGCAGCCGCACCACGCGTGTGTTCATATTGGGATTATCGAGCGCTTCCGCCATCGATAGGGCATCCTGGAAGCGTTCAGAGCGCTCAAAGGCGAGGGCGCGCATCACGATGTTGTCAATCTCTACGCTCACACGCGGATTCATTTCGCGCGCTGAGCGCAGGTGTTGCCGGGCTCGCCGGTCAGGTGCATCAGGGGGTACACCCGTGAGCAGGAGGTAGAGGATCGCTCCCAGGCTATACACGTCAGAGCGCGGTTCAATGCGGCCAAGCTGCACCTCAGGCGCGCTGAAGCTTCCTTCTTTGTCTGAAATGAGAGGAGCGGGAAAGAGACTACGAATAGAGGGAGGCAGCCAGGAGAGCATGAGCACTGGCTGACTCTCGTAGCGGTCGCTGTTCAGGACCAGGGTCTCTGGATCGAGGTCACCGATGACGATGTGATGACTATGCAGGCATTCCACAGAACGACAGAGTTGCTCGATCCACCTGACAGCCACCTGCTCGCTGGGAAGGCCTATGCCGCTCTGCAAGAGATCATGCAACGTGCGCAGCTGTGCGCCCGTAGCTGTGTGCTCGGTCTGTTTGGTAGCGCCATCGGCCTCGCCATCGCCCCTGCTTACAAAAGGGTTGCCCGCGATGACATACAGATGACCGTTGCGATAGCCAAGCTGGATGATGGGCAATACATAGGGAACATGCTGGCGGCGTAACAGGTCATACTCGCGCTGCACAAGATTGGTAGCATTTGCCTGTGCCTCGCTATCCAGGCTACTGATATCTATATCACTGATAGCAACGGTCCGTTGCTGCTGGTTATCAAGCGCAAAGAAAAGGCTAACGTACGGACGACGGCGTACAAGAGAGGTGATGCGATAACGGCCGGCGATATCAAGATCGTCCTGCAGGAGGCTGGAGGAAACCTTCTCCACCTCGACGCGTTCGCCGCAAGTGCCGCAGAACACGGCATGCGGGGGAAGGACAGTGTTACACTGGGGGCAGTGCAGGCTGTCAGAGGGATTCTGCTCAGTCGTTGTTTGTATCATGCTCATCGATTCGGTGCCCTATGCCTTAGAGATTTTTTCGATTCAGGACAGAATACGTGGATATAGCAGATTATAGCATAGTCAATGGACTATGTGCGCGGTTATTTTTCCTGTATTTTCCATCTCCATGATATACCTCGCCGTGTTATGAGTCATCCCGGATTTTTCTAGAGCTTGAAAAGATGACTGCCGCGTGTTCTCCCAGCAGG
>JALYVR010000822.1 GCA_030853145.1 Chloroflexota bacterium
CTTCGCTGTCGTCTCTGAGGCTGGCCGCGGGTCTGGCGAGCAGCGTGCCGGCGATGTCGAGTTTCATGTCAGGTCGAGCGACTGGTTCGCGCACCAGCATCATCTCGATGCGCGCTACAATAACGTGATCCTGCATATTGTGCTGCTCTGCGATGATAGCGCGCCGACATTGCGGCAGGATGGCGCGCGTATACCCGTCTGTTCGCTCTATGATCTCGCCCCAGTGCCCGCTGGAGCGTATACGGGGCATGAAGACACGCCAGCATCCTGGCCCTGTCACGAGATCATGCAGCAGATGAGCGTCGCGGAGCGCACAAAGCTGCTGAGGCTGGCCGGGCTGCTACGCTTTGAACAGAAGGTACACACTTTCGTTGAACGTTTGCACGCCGGGTGGCCTGTAGGAATGCCATCGACGGGCGAATCTGTAGGGACGCAATTGATGGCGCCCGCGGCAGCATGTAGCGCCTACGATGCTTGCCTGATCGCGGACCTCGCCGAAGCGCTGGGGTATGGACGCGACCGGGCATTCTTCCAGGCGGTCGGATTGCGCCTGCTGGGCAGCACGCAGCGGGTACCGGAGCCGCTTGGGCAGGCACCTGCTCCGGCACCGCTGGATGCCAGGCGCCTGCGTATCCTGTACTGGCTCGTTGAGCAGTGGCGCATTGATGGCGCGTGGCAGACATTTCGCCAGGTGCTGGACACGTCTACAGCGGACGAGTGGGACGCGAGCCAGGTGCTAGATGAGCTGCGCGCCGCCTTTGGCGCTCTGAGCCAGGCACGGGCGGACATTGTGATTTGTAACGTTGTGCTTCCATTTGCGGGGGCCGTGGCGCTGCTAGAAAACGACAGGCGGCTCGCCGCGCGAGCGGAGATGGCGTACCTGGCGCATCCCGGTCTGGCCTCCAACCAGGTCACGCGCGCCATGTGCCGGCAGTTGCAATTGCAGCAGGAGCCACGTGGCGCCTGCCAGCAACAGGGATTGCACTATATCTATCGCGAAACCTGCCGCGAGAAACGCTGTGGAGAGTGCATTGTTGGAAAGAGAGATATATAACATTTCTATGGAGCAGAAACAAGGAGAGCGCCTGGCACGTTTCCTGGCGCATGCAGGCATTGCCTCGCGCCGGCACGCCGAAGAGCTTATCGCCGCCGGGCGCGTGCAGGTGAATGGCGTGACCATCACCACCCAGGGGTCGCTCGTTGAGCCTGAGCATGACGAGGTGCTGGTCGATGGGCAGATCGTGCGTCCGGCCAGCAAACATGTCTACCTGCTGCTGCACAAACCCAAGGGCTACCTTAGTACCGCGCATGATCCCGATGGGCGACCGACAGTGCTCGACCTGCTGCCCACCGAACTGCGACACCTGCGAGTATACCCGGTAGGCCGGCTGGATATCGATACCAGCGGGCTGCTGCTGCTGACGAACGATGGCGATTTCGCGCTGCACATCTCGCATCCGCGCTACGCGCTGGCGAAGCATTATCGCGTGCTGGTGCAAGGTGTGCCCACAGAAGCCGCCCTGAACGCGCTGCGCCAGGGAGTAGTGATCACCGAAGACGACGGTCAGAGCCACAAGACTGCCCCCGCGCAGGTGGCCATGCAGCACCGTGTAGGCGCGAACTGCTGGCTGGTGCTCACCCTCCACGAGGGTCGCAAACGCCAGGTGCGCCGCATGCTCGCCGCCGTCGATCACAACGTCCTCAGCCTGATACGCGCCGGCATCGGCCCGCTTGATCTGGGCGACGTGCCCAACGGGAAGTGGCGCCACCTGACGGACACCGAGGTGCGCACACTAAGCGGGAACGTCCCGTAGGGCGCACCAACACATTTGCAGGGGAGGTTTTCGCGGCCTTATGGATAAGGTACAAGCAAATGAAAGATGTGTAAGAGGTAGGGGCGCGGTTGACAAGCCCCTACCTCTTACATGCCAACGGCTTATGCACCGTTTTTGGAGAGGGAGAACGCATAGAGCTTGTCGTCTTTGGAACCAACATAGACCACGCCATTGGCCACTACTGGGGAGGAGAAGATGAAATCGCCAGTAGAAGCGGTCCATTTTGGCTGCCCGCTGGCCGCATTGAAGGCATAGAGTTGGCGATCTTGGGAGCCGACATAGACCACGCCATTGGCTATTGCCGGAGAGGAGCCAACACCGCTGCCGGTAGAAGCGACCCATTTTCGCTGCCCACTGGCCGCATCGAAGGTATAGAGCTTATCGTCATAGGAGCCAATATAGACCTTGCCATTAGCTACTGCAGGAGAGGAGAAGATGGTGGCACCGGTAGAAGCGGCCCATTTTCGTTGTCCGCTGGCCGCATCAAAGGCATAGAGCTTGTGGTCTTCGGAGCCGACATAGACC
>JALYVR010000823.1 GCA_030853145.1 Chloroflexota bacterium
CGCCCGCGTCAACCAACGCGGGCGAGGCGAGCCATCGCCCCTACGCGGAAAGGGAGAGTCTATGTTAAAACCTACTTCGGAATCGCAACATGCTACCCGCGACCAGGAGCGCCGCGTAGCACGGGTTATTCACTACGATATCAGCTATAGCGTCGACGGCGCGGAGCGTGGCACTGATGGCGCGCTTGTGCTGCTCCACGATATCGTCGGGGGCGCGTTTGCCTGGCGCAATGTGGTTCCGCAGCTTGCCGGCACCAACCGGGCGATCTACGCCATCGATATGCTGGGCTATGGGCTGTCAGATCACCCCTGGCCGGCGGATACCTCGATCTGGGGCCATGCCGACTACCTGGCGATGCTGTTCGACCAGCTCAACCTCACAAATATCGTGCTGGTGGGTCACGGCCTTGGGGGCGGCGTGGCGCAGGTGCTGGCGACGCGCCTGAGCGTAGCGCGCGTGGCGGCGCTGGTGTTGATCGATACGACCTGCTACCTGCACAGCTTCGCCGAAAACTGGCCCTTGCCAAATATGAAGGAGCGCCAGGACCCCGATGCGCCCAAACATGTCAAGGCCGAGGATGTGGCTCAGGAGATGCGTGCGACCCTGCCGAATGCTGTGCATAATCGCGATCAGTTCAAGAATGCGTTGGATGACTACGTTGCGCCCTGGGATAGCGAAGTGGGTAAAGAGTCGCTCTACCAGCAGATCCGCCTGCTGCACCCTTCGTACAGCAATGCCGTGGCCTCCGATCTGAAGACGATGGGCAAGCCAACGCTGATTGTCTGGGGCCAGAACGATCAGCAGGTGCCGCTCAAATATGCGCAGCGTCTGCACCGCGATATCCCGCAGTCGCGCCTGGTGGTTATCCCCGATGCCGCTCACCTGACGCTCTTCGATGCCCCGGACGCTGTGGCCGGCGCTATCACAGAATTTGTGGGCAGTGTATAGCACGGAGATGACCCCATTTCGTGTAGGGGGCGCAGGCCAGCGGCGCCCCCCGCTTCCTGCCATCTTTGTCTTACGTTCACGCCTATGGGGCGCAGGCCAGCGGCGCCCCTACACGAAATGGGGTCATCTCCGTCTTTATGCGCACTGGTTGGTATTGATGGCGTTGGCGCGCTGGTGCTGCTCCTCGTAGCAGCGCAGGTACTCCTCCAGCACCTGCATGTAGGAGGCGTACATCCGCTCAAGCTCTGGTATCGCGGTGCCGCGCTGGCCTGCTATAACCAGGTCATACCACTGCTGTTGCATGCGTTTTTCGATGTGTGCAAGTTTTGCAAGTTTTGCAATAGTCATGCTATCTACTTTCTAGTTGCTGCTAGGACGCCTTACGACCCTCTCTACTCTCACGCCTCTCACGGTTAAGTTCCTGAATCAGTTCTCCGGCCTTCGCGTAGGTCATCGCGTCCTCGTGCTCAGGCTCATCCCGGCCCAGCACTTCGCGTAGCTTGCGAATGCTCGCCAACTGCTGTTCGGTAGCATACATCTCGCTGGCGACCTCGGTGCTGGTCTTCATCTCGCTATGATCGGCGTTGCTGGCTTTGCTGGCGACGATGGTGGGCCGCGTTGACTCCGTGGACTTGCGACCGTTGCCGTTGCTCCTGTCGGCGGATGGCGGCGTTACAGGAGCACGGTCTACGGGCGCGTCAACGATGCGGTGCTCCTCGTTCAGCTCCGGCGCGAATTGCGTCCCGAAACCCAGCCCCGCCAGCGCGCGACCGATGGCCCCGGTCTCGGCTTTCTCGCCAAAATCGGGGAAGTTGGCCGCGTTCTCGGACTTGGTGCCCGTGGCTTGCCCACCCTCGCCGTCTTCGACGATCGCGCGATACCTGGCATAGCCGCGGGCCTTTTTGATTACTCTCTCCGAGCGCCGTGTCTCAGGATTCCAGGCGGACCCTTCTGCCTCGACCTCGCGGTCCAGGTCGTATGCCAACTCCTGGGTCTCGATACGCCCATGCGGATAGCGCTCGCGGAACCAGACAAGGCGCCATTTTACGTCAAGATAGTCCTGCGCGCCATTGCCCGACTTGATCTTGCGCAGGTGCTCGTTGGGATTAAATGACCGCGTGCGTGGCTCTTGCAGGCCGCGTTCGCCGTTGTTCTGGTCGCTCATCGCTTTGCTCCTCTATGCTGAAAGCTGGAACATTTCATAGAAAATCCGTTCTAATATTGTATCCTGTATACCGTGTCCTGTCAAGGAGGTAGAGGCATCACACGCTATCTACCCATAGAGTAATTCTTTCCGGTAGGCCAAAAGACGGCAATTATGTGAAGTATAGGGGGATGTTCTAGAGAATCTGGAGTTTGATGAGGCAAGGTGAAAGAGGGAAATGGGAGGTAGCGGTATAAAGGGTAGGGG
>JALYVR010000824.1 GCA_030853145.1 Chloroflexota bacterium
TGCGCAGGTAGCGCAGCGCCTGGAGCAAGATCTGGCCCAACTACCCGCGCTGATGGAGAACATCCTGGCGCGCGAAGACGAGGTACGCGGCGTCGCTCAGGAGGCCGTAGCGCAGCAGCGGCGCATCTACTTCGTCGGGGCCGGGCCTAACGCTGTAACCGCGCCTGAAGGAGCGCTGAAGGCCAAAGAGGCGGCCTACGTGACGGCCGAGGGCTTTGAGCTGGAGCAGGCCATCCACGGTCCCCAGGTGGCCTTCGAAAAGCCGGATCTGCTCATCCCCATCAGCGTCAAAGGGCCGGCCCAGGAGCGCGTGGCCGGACTGTTGCTGGCGCTCAGCGAGATCGGACCACGCGTCTGGCTGGTCGGAGACGCACCTGATGCACAGGCAGGCCAGCTCTTGAGCCGCGAGGGCTGGCAACGCTTCGGCGTCTGTGATGGCGTCGAGCTGCTCGAAGAGCTGACACCCCTGCTGACAGTGCTGCCACTACAGTTGCTGGCGGACTTCCTGGCGGCGGCGCGCGGTACCGACGCCGACGGCTTCCGCAAGGAGCAGGAAGCATACAGCAAAGCGGGCGCGCACTTCCCGCTGTAGATTTGTTGATAGAGTCTATCCCAATGGGCAAGCCGTCGCCCCTACGGACACGCCCCGATTTCCTGTCACCAGTGTCTTACGTGTACGCCTATGTGGCTTGCCTCGTCCTACGAGATACGCGGTGGGCCTGAGCGGATGCGGGTGCGCATATCGTAGTCGTGGGTAACGCCATCCAGTTCCCACATGCTCTCCAGCCACCAGGTCGCACCGGCCTCGGCGTAGGGACGAACGATGGCGGCGGCGCGCGCGGGGTCGCCGGGAGGAGTCTCGCCTTCGGTGATGACTTCAAGAGGCATGGAAGCGGGGCGCAGGGCCTCGATGGCGGCTCTGCGCTCGCGTAGTTCTGCGGGGCTACCATCAATCACGGCGCCATCCCAGTGGGCCGCGCGGCGAATCTGGCTCTGCTTGGAGCCGCCAACGACCCAGATGGGGGGACGAGGTTTTTGCAGCGGCACATGTGTGCGCCAATCAACGCCGGCGCGCATCTCGTGTAAGCGGTAATGGCGCCCTGCGTAGGTAAACGCGTGCATGGATGCGCCACCCCACCAACCAGCGAGGATCTCCAGGCCTTCGTCAAGGCGCTGCGCGCGCACCTGGTTATCCTGCATGCCGAACTTATCCAGTTCCAGCACGCCGAGGCCAGCGGTGAGGATCACGCGCCCACCAGAAAGCTGGTCCAGGGTAGCAGTTTGCGCGGCCACATACCAGGGCAACTGCTCCGGGAGCGGCGTGAGCATGGTACCCAGAGAGATACGCTGGGTGCGCATAGCCACCGCCGTCAGCTTAATCCAGGCGGACATCCAGTCGTCAGGGAGAAAGACGCCGTCCCAACCAGCGGCCTCCGCTTCCTGGGCCAGCTCAACAACCTCGGCAGGCTCGCCTAGCAGAATAAAACCATATTTCATTGTGTGAGCCATTCCTTCTACTTATGGGCCAATAAAGCAACGTCTGGAGTATAGCATGGAGAAGATGACACCTTCTGTCATATTGGGAACATACCAAAACGTTGATTCAGAGCCATTAGCCTACAGGCTCCCAGTGCCTCATATGGTATACTTGGAACAGGAGGATGCAGCGCGGGGCGTATGCCCGCCTCTTCTTTCTCCGCGTCCATCCTTGTAGTACAGACGAGAAGGAGTAGTGCATGGCCGGCAGCTTCGGTATCCCCCAGCTTGTAGAATACCTGACCTCCATGGGTCTGCGGCTCGCCAATGTTGATGAAGAGCAGCAGATCATTGAACTGGCCTTTCATGGTAGCCAGGGACAATGGCGCATGATCGTAGGTATCCAGCAGGGAGGGGATGTACGCAAGTTACTGTTTGTGGCGCCACACATCAACGCGCTAACCACGAAGAAGCGGCTTGAATCCCTGGAAGCGCTGATGGCAATCAACTATCGCATCACCATCGGCAAATTTGGCCTGGACCTGGACGATGGGGAGATACGCCTGGAAGAGACCGTGCCCATCGGTGATGAGGGCCTGTCACTGGCGCAATTCCAGTTTGTGTTTGGAGCGCTGACGCAGACGGTCGCGATCTATCACAGCCTGATCCCGCGTATCGTGTATGGCAATCTCTCTGCCTTCGAAGCGCTTGAAGCCTGCGAGCGCGAGTTTATGGAAGAGAACGAGAGCACAACGCAGCCTGACGATCTCTCTTTTGAGCCGCCGCCCGATGGGTCCGAAATCGCGCCAGAACTGGATGCTACCGATGTGCTGGCGGAGATCTCACGCATCCTTGAAGAGCCGAAAGATCAGGAATAGGGA
>JALYVR010000146.1 GCA_030853145.1 Chloroflexota bacterium
CGCGACTATCTCGCTGCCCTGGTACAGGCAGGCGCAGAGCGCGGCGGAATTCGCCGTATCCTGATCACGCATGGGCACCCCGACCATATTGGCGGGGCCGTCGCCCTGCGCGAGCGCTTGCAGGTGCCGATCCTGGCGTTCAGCCGCCGGGGCACGCCTATGGCCGACGAGGAGATTGGCGCTGGCACCACGTTCCCGGCGGGGGATGATACGCTGCGTGCCATCCATACCCCTGGACACCGCTTTGATCACCTCTGTTTCTTGCTGGAAAAGCGGCGCACGCTCTTCGCGGGCGATATTGTGGCGGGTGTGGGGACCGTGGTCATCTCGCCGCCGGACGGCGATTTGCTGGATTACCTCGACTCGCTGCAACGCCTGCTAGAAATCGACCTGGCGGAGATCGTGCCGGCGCATGGCCCCACCATTAAGGACCCGGCGGCCAAACTGCGCGAGTACATCGCCCATCGTATGCTCCGCGAGCAGCAAGTGTTGCAAACGTTGGAGAGCCTGCCGCCCGGCGCGCAGATCCCGCAGATGGTGCCTTTCATCTACGCGGATGTTGATCCAAAACTGCACGCCCTGGCCGCCCATTCGGTCGAGGCGCACCTGCTGAAGCTGGAGCGCGAGGGCCTGGTGGAACGCAGCGAGGACGGCGGCTGGATGCTGGCGACGCCTACGGCGTAAAGCGTGTAAGAGGATTACTTTTTCAGCACCAACCCAAGCGTAGTCAGCCCGGCCAGGGCCAGGCAGAACCAGCCTGGGATCATCAGGTGAGCGTTCATCAGGAAGATCGCGGCGACCAGCGACGCGGCGAAGACGAAGGCCAGCGAGAGGCTACCGCCGATGCCGCCGCCCACGTAGGCATTGCCGCTCCCCCCGTTCGCTTCCCTGCGCCGCCCGCGACGACGCGCCCTGTTGTTGCTGGGCGAGAGGCCCGCGATCCTGACCTCGACCTGGCCCGTGTCGATGCGGCTGATCACCTGCTCCAGCGCGGTGGGGAGTCGCATCAGGACACGACTGGTCTCTAATAGCTGTTGCAGGACCTCTTGCGCGGTCTTGGCGAGTCCGGAGGCATTGAGGTTCAGGAATTTCTGCGCGTAGGGCGTGGCGACCTCCACGAAGTTGAACTCGGGGGACAGGCCGGTCGCCACGCCCACCAGCGTGCCAATGGCGCGCCCGGTAAAGGCGAACTGGGCCGGAATGCGGAAGGGTTGGTCGTACATGAGCTGCTCAACTTCGTGACTGACCTCGGACATGTCTAGATCGCGGGCCTCCCCCAGCGTCATGCCGTAGTACTGCTCCATCATCAGGCTCAGACCGCGTTCGATTGCCGGCATGTTGGCTCCCTCTCCGATGAAATCCAGCTTGCTCAGAGCATCCACCAGGCCATGGGCATCGCGCGCCACGAAGCCCACGAATACATCTCGCATCGAGCGTTTCATGCTGCGGGTCAGGGTGCCCACCATGCCGAAGTCCACAAAGGCGATCACAGGGTCTTTCGGCGCTGACCCTGCTTTGACGAAGATGTTGCCCGGATGGGGGTCCGCGTGAAAGAAGCCCACCTCGAAGAACTGGTAGAAATAGGCCCGCACAGTGCGCGTAGCGACCTCAAGCCGGTCGATCCCCGCCGCTTCCAGCGCGGTATAGTCATTGATCTTGCAACCGTCGATCCACTCCAGTACCAGCATGTGGCGCGAGGTATACTCGTCGTATATACGCGGGATGTAGATCGTCGCGTCATCCTGGAACACCTCTTTGAAGCGCCTGGCGTTGGCCGCCTCCGTGATATAATCGATCTCCTCGTAGACGGTGCGCTTGAATTCACGATAGACGCCCATGAAGTCAATAACTTCGCTTATGTCTACAAAGCGATTGATGACCCAGATGACGAATTTGAGTGTACTCAAATCCATGCGTACCAGTTGCTCGATATGCGGGCGCTGAATTTTGACGGCCACGGTCTCACCGGTAGAGGCGAGCACGGCTTTGTGTACCTGGCCGAGCGAAGCGGCGGCGGTCGCTTTGCGCTCCAGCACGCTGAATATCTGCTCGACGGGCTTCCCCGTTTCGGTCTCGATGACTGAGACGACGTGGCTGAACGGGGCAGGTGGCACTTCGTCCTGCAGCGAGCTGAGTATATCCAGCGCCTGCTGCGGCAGCATATCGGCGCGCGCGCTGAGGAACTGCCCCAGCTTAATCATTAGCACACCCAACTTGAGCGCGGCCTCGCGAAAAGCTGTAAGGACTTGAATCAGCACCTCGATATTCGGCTTGACCTCGTAGTTGCCGCGCTGGCGCGCGCGCACGACGCGGTGGCGCTCCCGGTAAATAACCCATAGCGTCCACAACAGGAGCCGCGAAACGCGCAGAAAACGCACGGCTTGCGAAAATCTATTGATACGTGGCGTTCTTGTATGCATGCAAAAAATCTCTCCCTTAATACCATAGCACAAAGTTCTACGTGCGATATAGGGTGGAGGTTGTCTTTTTAGCATGAATAGCGCAGGCATTCTCGCATAAATAAGGGCCGTTTCTGTCCTCAGTTCAGGATATACTACGAGGGATAGACACGCCAGCAAGCTTAGAGGAGAACATACACGATGGCCGAGCGGGTCCCTCTGGCGCCCCTTGACGCCATTGAGCGCCTTGTAGGTCTCCAGGCCCAACTGCCCAATCCCCCCTATATTGGCCTGTGGACTCGCTTGCGCTCATTCCAGCGCGCTGATCTGACTAGCTTGCTTGAGAGCCGGCAGGTGGTGAAGGCGACGATGATGCGCTCGACGCTTCATCTGCTGACGGCCGGGGACTATGTGCTCCTGCGATCTGCCCTTCAACCGGCGCTTACGCGTGCGCTGCACGCCTTCTTTGCAAAGCAGGCCAGGGGCCTCGATATTGAGCAGTTCGTTGCTGAAGCGCGCGCGTATATACAAGAGCAGCCGCGTACCTTCGTCGAGCTGCGTGCGAAGCTCGCAGAACGCTTCCCCGCTATGGACCCGGCGCTCATGGCCTACGCCGTGCGAACGCACTTGCCGCTTGTTCAGGTCTTCCCCGGTGGAACATGGGGCTTTACGGGCAGCCCGGCTCACGCCGAAGCCTCCGCCTGGCTCGTACGCTCGCTCGCCTCTCCAGCAGAGGGATTGCCGCACCTCATTATGCGTTACCTGACGGCCTTCGGTCCAGCGACTATACGGGATATACAGGCCTGGTCAGGGCTGGTTCGTCTCCAAGGGGTTATCGAAGAACTGAGGCCAGTATTGTATACCTTCCGAGATGAGCAGGGCAACGAACTCTTCGACCTGCCAGATAGCTTGCTGCCACCGGCACATATTCCCAGCGCGCCCCGCTTCCTCCCCGAATTTGATAATCTGATCCTTTCCCACGCTGACCGCAGGCGAGTCGTGGCGGATGTGTATCGCCCCGCCATCTTTCTATCCGCTGGCCGGGTGCGGGCAACATTTCTAGTCGATGGCTTTGTCTGTGGGACATGGAAGACCGAGCGAACACGAGCTATGGCCAGGCTAGTGATCGAACCGTTTGAGCCGCTCTTGGACAGCACGCGCCGCGACCTGCTGGCGGAGGGAGAGCGGCTCCTCCATTTCGTTGAAAACGATGCAGAGACGTTTGAAATTAGTGTGCCATGAACGGTTGAAAGGACTGGCAGGTGGCCCTGTGGTTCGAATTACAATTGCGAAGAATGCGTTGACTTGCTATCCTCAGTCAGGCGATTCATTTCCGCCAGCAGCGGATCGAGAGCGATCTCTTCAGCCCGATCCACTGCTCTTGTTTTTTGCCTGACTTTCGGTTATATTTATTTCAATACATCAAATTAGTTTGATGTAAATTTGATTTGGAGAAATGCGATGGATGGTTTGCTCATTGCTCCACCGGAGGTGCTCAAGCTCGCAGGACATCCCATCCGTTGGAGCGTGTTGATGCGTCTGGCGCGCTCGGATTACCGCGTTCAGGAGTTAGTGACCTTTTTACGTCTTCCTCAAAATCTGGTGTCGTATCATCTCCGCCAACTTCGTGCCGGGCATCTGGTCACAGAACGTAAAAGTAGCGCAGATGAACGATCCGTCTATTACAGTCTAGATTTGGAGCAGTTTCGCTCGCTCTATCTGCAAGCGGGAGAGCAGCTTCATCCGGCTCTTGCAGGACGCGCTGTCTCTCTGAAAGATGAGGAACTAAAAGACAGGGTGCCTTATGCGCCACTTCGTGTGCTGTTTCTCTGCAGCGAGAACAGTGCTCGCTCGCAAATGGCCGAAGCGCTGCTCCGGCATTTGAGTCATGGAACAATCGAGGCGTTCAGTGCAGGAAGTCATCCAGCAGAATGGGTGCATCCGTTGGCCATGCAGCTCATGGAGCGCACCGGTCTCGACATGAGCCAGGCGCGCCCAAAGCACTTCGACATATTTCGGGGCCAGCATTTTGACGCCATGGTGACGGTCTGTGATCGTGTGCGCGAAATCTGTCCGGCCTTCCCCGATGACCCGGAGCGCATCCATTGGAGCTTTCCTGATCCCGCGTTGGTGCAAGGGTCGGAAGATGTGCGCTCTCACGCATTCGAGCAGACCTCGCTCCAGCTCGCAACGCGTCTTCGTTTACTGATCACATTGTTGGAGAAAGAGCATATGGCGCGTAAAGGAGTTTCATGAGTCATTCCACCCTGGTCGATCCGTCACACAAACATGCGCGTGCTTCTACTCAGCCGACTGCTCGTTCAGGTGAGGCTTCCCTGTGGGCCTGCGCGCTCGCTGAAGGCATTGGCACCTTCGGCCTGGTCTTTGCTGGCTGTGGGGCGATTATGATCGACAGCCTCAGTCACGGCCAGATCACCCATGTAGGCGTGGGCCTCGTCTTTGGCCTGATCATTACCGTGATGATCTATGCCTTCGGCCATATCAGCGGCGCGCACTTTAACCCGGCGGTCACGCTGGCCTTTGTTCTGGCCCGTCATTTTCCTGTGCGCCGCCTGTGGGCCTACTGGAGTGCCCAGGTTGCCGGAGCCACCTTGGCAGCGCTCTGCTTGCGCTGGCTCCTGGGAGATGTGGCCCACCTTGGTACTACCTTGCCTGAAGGACTCGGCGGTGCCTGGCAATCGTTCGCCCTGGAAGCACTGCTCACGTTTTTTCTGATGGTGGTCATCATGGCGATGGCCACCGATACCCGCGCAGTCGGCCAGGCTGCGGCTCTCGCCATTGGTGCCACGGTCGCCCTCGAAGCGCTTTTCGCCGGACCGATCACCGGGGCCTCGATGAATCCCGCTCGCTCCCTTGGCCCGGCACTGGTCAGTTTTACCTGGACCGCCCAATGGGTGTATGTCAGCGCACCCTTTCTGGGAGCTATTGCCGGTGCGCTTCTCTACCGCTGGATGCGTGAAGCGGGACAGCTTCCGCCAACCGCTCCTTCTCAGGAGGATCATCATGACTGAACCTGTTCAGCCCGGCTCGCAGCCGATGCGTGTGCTTTTTTTGTGTACCCACAACTCCTCTCGCTCGCAAATGGCCGAAGGCCTGCTCCGAACACGGGGTGGGGCTGCTTACGACGTGTTCAGTGCAGGCACCCAGCCGCGCGTGGTGCATCCGCTGGCCATCAAAGCGATGCAAGAGATCGGCATCGACATCAGCCACCAGCGGGCCAAGAGTCTGGAAGAGTATCGAGAGCAATTGCCAATGGACCTGGTGATCACGGTCTGCTCTGAGGCCGCAGAAGCTTGCCCGTACTTCCCCAATGCACGCCATCAGGTCCATTGGGGCTTTCCTGATCCGAGCCGAGTCGAGGGTAGCGAAGAAGAGCGACTGGCCGCGTTTCGCCATATCCGCGATCTCATCGCGGCGCGCATCAACCAGTTTCTGGGATTGCATCCCGCCACCTCGTTTGCACAGTTGTATGCCGCAGGATCAGCCCAGGAGGAGCCGGCATGAGCAAGCTTCTCATTCTCGGGGGAAGTGATGCCGGCATCAGTGCTGCACTGCGCACCAGAGAGCTGGATACCACCTGGGAGGTCACGATCGTCGTGGAAGATGCCTTCCCGAACTACAGCATCTGTGGCTTCCCATTCTATCTGAGCGAGGCAGGCATTTCTCTGCTGCTCAATCACCAGGCACAGGAGGCTGCGGTGCGTCCTTTTGGCGGCATCTCCGTCTACCTTTCAGAACGATGAAAACGAGAGGAAAGAGCGATGGCCACAACCACTGAGCAGGCGTGGGAAGCGTTTCACGCGCCTCTGCACCAGTTTATTCGACGCCGTGTGACAGATGAAGCTACCGCGGAGGATCTGTTACAAGATGTCTTTCTCAAAATCCATCAGCACGGGAGTAGTCTGAAGGATGTCAGGCGCCTGGAAAGTTGGATCTATCAGATCACACGCAACCTCATCATTGATTACTACCGCAGCCGCCACCAGACCATGACCTCACTGGCCACTATGGAGACTCTTGATTTGCCAGAGGAACTCCCCGACGATGATATCGTGAGCGAGTTGCTCCCCTGCGTTCAGGCGATGGTCCTGGCGCTTCCCGAGCAAGATCGGCAGGCATTGATCCTCACCGAATACCAGGGATTGACCCAAAGAGAGCTTGGGGAGCGTCTTGGTCTCTCGTTTTCCGGGGCAAAGTCGCGCGTCCAACGAGCCAGGGAAAAACTCAAACAAGAGCTGCTGGCCTGCTGCCATTTTGAACTGGACCGCCGAGGGCACATTCTGGACTATCAACCGCGCTGTGAGTGCTGTGAGCAGCCAGCCTGTTGTGACGATGCGAATCCGGCAACCAGTCAGCAGGTGCGTCCTTTTTGGCCTGGCTCCGTCTCTTCCAGCAAAGGCAATCGAGAGGAGCGCGGTGCTCTTCTCGTAGTTCTGAATGAAAAGGGACAAAAGAATGCAAACCGTTCCCCAGAGCGATGAACAGTTGCGACAAGAAGTGAGCGCCAGGTATGCGCGAACCGCCTTGCAAGTGCTTGGAGCGCCTTTGGACAGCGCGCTGTCCTGTTGTGGACCAAGCTGTTGTGGGCCATCTGAGACGGCAGAGACGCAGCCAACCCCCGTTTCGCAAGCGTCATCCTCCTGTTGTGAGTCGAGTTGTTGTACTTCCGATGCAGGCCAGAGCAACCTCATTACGTCTGATTTGTACACCCAGATGGAATTGGGCGAGATCCCCGTGGCGGCGGCCCTGGTCTCGCTTGGCTGTGGCAATCCGACCGCCCTGGCCGAGTTGTTGCCTGGCGAAAAAGTGCTTGACCTGGGCAGCGGAGGAGGCATTGATGTACTGCTCTCGGCCAAACGGGTTGGACCAACGGGCTTTGCCTATGGGCTGGATATGACCGATCCTATGCTGGAGCTTGCAGAGCGCAATCGGCAGGAAGCAGGGATCGAAAATGTGCAGTTTTTGAAAGGCATCATTGAGGCGATACCGCTGCCTGAGAACAGCGTGGATGTGGTGATCTCCAACTGTGTGATCAATCTCTCGGCAGACAAAGGCCAGGTGTTGCGCGAGGCCTATCGCGTGTTGACGCCTGGAGGGCGTTTTGCCGTCTCAGACATTGTGGTCCAGGGCACACTGCCATCAGCGCTGCGGCGTGATATGGAAGCCTGGGCCGGGTGCGTGGCTGGTGCCCTCGAAGAGGAGACCTATCGCTTGCTCTTACAGGAGGCTGGCTTCGCCGAGATTGAGATTGAGGTGACCAGGCGCTATTCCTCCGAGGAAGTTGATCAAAGCGGAGCGAGTGCTTCCGTTGCAGCTCTCTCACTAGAGGAACGCAGCGAGGTCGATGGACGCTTTATCAGCGCCTTTGTGCGCGCGCGTAAGCCGCGTATCTGAGTGCTCTCTCGATCCTGTACGAAGAGGGTTGGCGTCGATCCTCTTAGTACAGGGCTTTGCGAGTTTGTGCTTCTCGACGTCTCCTCCTCCCACCTGTCTGGCACCCTCACCAGGAAGCGCTTCCTGTCTCTTTCTACCGCCATTTGAAAGGCGTACCCTATGAACTCATGCTCATCTTTTCCCGCGGACTCTTCCCACCCACAATTGTCACTGACAGATGTACCCCGTGGCCCGTATTACAATTGCGAAGAACGCGTTGGACTGGTATCCTCAGCCAGATAATTCATTTCCGCCAGCAGCGGATCGATAGGCGTACCCGTCTGCTGTTGGAATAGAACTGGAGTACGGTGCATGCGTGCGCGTTGCATTTCCTTCACTGCATAATTGATAGCGAGCCGCGTGCGTTCAAACTGGTCGGTGTTCCATTTCCACTGCTGTAAGCGGTTTAACAGATTGTTGAGAGGCACAGCTATTTGCCAGAGCACATGCTCCGACTGTAGCGGCACGCGCGCCTCAAGGTTACCACTGGCAACGGCCGTATGCACCTGCGCGATGACTGCAATGCCCTCGGCTAACGACTGTTGCTCTTTAGCGCGCGTACGTTCATGCTGTACCAGCTCTTTTTGCAGCGCAGCAATCTCCTCAGCACGATCTGCGCGCCGGAGGGCCGTTTGCAGATTACGCATAATGACATAGGTAATGATGGCTACAAAGACTTGAATAGTCACTGGAAGCGCGATGAACGTGACGGCATATGCGCCGGTGTGCGTCATCTGATCATAGTAGGCCGTGTGTTGTTGAAATAGGCTGGTCAGCACGATAATAGCGCTATTGGCCACGCCGGTCACCAGCGCGGCTGTTGCTGGCATCAACGCACCGGCCAGGATGACCGGTATCACCAGCATATCAAAAACCGGGATCAGCGAGGGATCAAGCTTACTGGTGAGCATGGTTCCGGAAACCTGGATAATCGTATTCAGAACGATAAGTGACGCGGCAACGGTGTTCAGGCCAGCTTTGCTACATCCCAGCGAGATAAGTATAATACCCAGGCTCGCGAAGGCCAGGATCGGGGGTGCTGGACTGGACACTTTGTAGACGCTGAGCGGCAACAACAGGATACTTGCGAACAGTACCAACAGTGTAAAACCACTCGTTAAGCGCGCGTAACGTGTGCGTTCTCTTTCAGCAGGCGTGGTATCAGGTTCCCGGCGGGGAAGTGAAAGCCGGAACCACCAATTTAGCAAACGCTTCATGAGTTTGTGATGCCTTTCTGAGAAAATATTATTCAATGATGCCAAGACCGCGCAGGGTTTCAAGCGCCTCCTCAACTGTGCGGGCCGGCAGATTGATTTGCTCTTTGATCTGCTCTGAGTTTCGCTGTCCATTGACCATTGTCAATAC
>JALYVR010000825.1 GCA_030853145.1 Chloroflexota bacterium
ACTACACCCAGGTGTCCGTTCGATTGATGGCCATAGGTGTAGTGGCCCTCCCTTGCGGGGGCCATGTTCCAAGGTCATCCATGTTCCACATTATCCAGGGTTATATATTATGCATCAATAGAAGGAGCCTTTTCCCGCATGAAAGCCTTTGACCTTGCCCAGCTTATAGCTGAGCGCAGCGAATCAGGGAACCTGTATCTCGAATTCCTCAACGTCCCTTCGCTCAGCGTTGGCCTGTATCAACTCCCGGCAGGCGGGACCGATCCGCAGGGACCGCATACCGAAGATGAGGTCTACTATATCGTCAGCGGCCGCGCATCCATCCAGGTTGGCACGGAGCAGCGCTTGGTTGAAACGGGGTCGGTGGTGTTTGTGGGCGCGAACGTTGAGCATCGTTTCCACACGATTACCGAGGACCTGACCGTGCTCGTCTTCTTTGCCCCCGCCGAGTATACGCTTGCACAGGGGGACCACAAAAGCTAGCGATCTCAGCAAGAGCCGAGAGGAGAGATAGCCATGAGTTCCCCTGAACAGGAACTGCAAGACGCCATTGAGCGCAGCTACCGCACAAAGGTAGAAGAAGGCTATATCAACCTGTCTGCCAGGTAATCACAGAAATCGCAATATTTTATAAGGAGGTTTCCTTGAATACGACATACCCGATGCCGATACGGCTTTACCTCTTGCAACTGGCCCTCAGCGCTGAGGGAACGCCCGTGCCAGGATATCTTATTCAGACCAGCGACGGTAAGAATATCCTGGTTGATACGGGAGTTCCCCTTGATGGCTCCTTTACACCGAATGGCGGCCATGGCATGCAAATCTTTTCCGTCATGGAGCAACTCGCGACCCTCGGTCTGACAGCGCATAATATCGATATACTTGTCTGCACACATTTCGATCCAGATCACTCTGGGAACCACGATGCCTTTCCCTGGTCAGAGCTTGTCGTCCAGCGCTCGCACTATGAGTTCGCTCGCGAGAGTGCGTCCCCGCGTTTCACATTGACGCGCCCGCATTGGGACCATCCCGATCTGCATTACCGGCTCATTGCAGGAGATACTGAACTGGTACCAGGTGTTGAACTCATTGAAACGAGTGGACACGTGCCCGGTCATCAGGCTGTGCTCGTGCGTCTTCCCGGTACTGGTCCCGTTCTGCTCGCCATTGATACTGCTGCCATGGAAGCGGACCTCGATCCCAGTACGCGTTTGTATGAAAATGGCACCGATCTGAACCCTGCTCAGGCGAGTGAGAGCGCGCGCAAGCTCTTTGCATTGGCGCAGAGTGAAGGCGTCACCTTGACTGTTTTCGGCCATGACGAACATCGCTGGCCTACTCTCAAGAAGGCCCCTGATTACTATGCGTAAGGGGCTGTCACTTTTCATGAATATGAGACATGCCACACGCTTTCTTCAACAGTTCTAGCCGTCACATATGCCAGAAGCATACAAAACACCTTCTCTCTGCCGCCTGTGTTTGCTATGCTGTAAGTAAACGACAGAGTAGGAATTGTGAGCAAGAAAGGCGGTTTGAACAATGAAGATAGCAGCACTTTACGATATTCATGGCAATCTGCCGGCGCTGAACGCGGTGCTGGAGGAGCTTGAGAGCGTGCGACCGGACGTAATTGTGGTCGGCGGAGATATTATTTCTGGTCCCATGCCCAGGCAGACGCTGGATCGCCTGCGTCAGCTTGGTGATCAGGCGCGCTACATTCGAGGGAATGGCGACCGCGAGGTGGTTGCGGCATTCGATGGCCTGCCATTAGCTTCCGGGCTGCCAGAGGAGGTACGTGAGGTGCAGCGCTGGACTGCTCAGCAGTTAGAGCGGTCGCAACGCGATTTCCTGGCGCAGTTGCCGGAGCACATCACGCTCCATGTTGAGGGTCTGGGAGATGTCCTGTTCTGCCATGCTACACCGCGCAACGACGAGGAGATCTTTACGCCAATCACACCACAGCAGCAACTCGACACCATCTTCGCAGGTATTGAGCAACCGGTCGTTGTTTGTGGTCACACGCATATGCAGTTTGAGCGGCAAGTAGGAAGCATAAGCATTATCAACGCGGGCAGTGTGGGGATGCCTTACGCTGACCACACGGGCGCGTACTGGCTGCTCCTGGGGCCGGGGAGTGAGTTCCGCCGGACAATGTACGATGTGGAGGAAGCCGCGCAGCAGGTGCGGGAAAGCGGTTACCCGCAGGCGCAGGACTTCGCCGCTGAGAATGTGCTGACAGTGCCGACGGCGGCGCAGGCCATAGCCGCCTTTGAACCTATGGCAGCAGAAGGCTAATAGGTACTAGAGGCTCACTCCGAAGAGCCGACAGAGCAACTG
>JALYVR010000826.1 GCA_030853145.1 Chloroflexota bacterium
CAAGCTGGTGTGCGCGGTTATAGGTAGGGATAATGATAGAGACGCCGGGCCAGCTTACCGGTGCAGGTGTAGGCCCGGTCTCAAGTAAGCCCTTCCAGCGCAGTTGTTCGCACAGCGTCTCAACACGCTTGAGAGGGAGTTCCAATGCGTGGGCCAGCTCCTCGCAGGTGCGTTGCTCGCCGCAGAGCAGCAACAGGCGCGCTACCACGGGACCGGGGCGTATGGCGCGCAGGGGATAGCGGCAGATCACCACCTTGCTATTCCCCTGTGATACCACTCGAATGCCGCTCGCCAGGCGGTAGGTACCAGGAGCCGGCTGCTGGTCTTGAGCGTGCATGCGCTTAATTCGCGGCGATCAGGCGCAGCAGGGTTCCCGGCGTGACGACGGTATATTCCTCCCCAAGCTGTCCTACCACCTGCTTGATGTCCGATGGCGTCATATTCCAGGCCAGGATGTAGACGTTCAGGAAGAGCGGGCGCTGCGTATTGCCTAACACGGCATTGCGGATCAGCGAGGCCGCCTTGTTGACGCTGTTGGCGAGGCCCAGGTTCTGATAGACGGGTAGGCCGTTATAGCTGGCAACGGTCGGCCGGTGGCCCGCGGCCCCGCTCAATAGCCCAAGCAAGCCAACAGGGGCGAGCGCCTGCGTAAAGGTCTGGTGCAAGGTGGTATCTCTGAATTCCATGCCGCCGCCGCCCAGCCAGGCCAGGAAAGACAGCCCCATGCCCTGCAAGGAGTCTACATCCAGCACCTGGAGCGTGGTCATGCCCATATTTGCCATCAACTTGCTCGTAAGTTGCAGAAACCAGGGCAGGTGCTCGGTGGGCCAGTGCGAGGGAAACATATACCCGGCCCCGCTCGGTCCTGCCAGCAGTTCATCGTGAGCGGTCGCGGTGCGCGTGTAGTATTCCGCCAGCTTTGGCGCGGCCTGGGCCAGCGCCGGTGGCAGCGTCCAGCCGATGGGCACGGAGCCGCGCGCGGAATCGTTCCACAGGTGCAGCATGCGGTGTTGGACATACTGTAGATTGTCGCCATCGCTGATCGTAAATGAGACGTAGATATCCGCCTTATTGTCTGCGCTGTCGGGAGAAGACGGAGACGGAGGGATGATGGTCTGCGCTTGCACGGGCTGTGGCCGGCTTAGCGGGCCAGCGGCTGGCACACTCGTCCAGGTCTCCAGATTGTAGAAATAGTCGCTGGCCAGCACCAGCTTCGCCGAGTGGGAGGTCAGACTGACGCCGCTGCCCTCGTCAATGAACCAGCCGAGATGGATTATTCCCGACGGGAAGGCATCGAAGATCTGCTTCATCAGCCCGCGTTCCGAGTCCCACTCTTGTGTCGGGTGCGGCAGCAGGTCGCGCGGGTCGAGCCAGTAGACGAAGGCGTTGGCGGCCACTAAAAATGAGCGCAGCCCGCTGGTGACCTTCGGGTCGAGGCCCGCGACCAGGTGGCGCGAGGAACCGGCGAGCAGGTTGTGCTGCGCCCAGGTGTAGGCCTGCAAGCGACTGCGCCACTTGTAGGTGCGCAGGTCGTCAATAAGCGACAGGTGATGCGGGGCTTGCTGGAGCGTCTGAGCCTGGGCCGGCGAGACAACGATGCCTTCACGCTGACCCGCCAGCGTTGTGGCGATGTTGATACTATCCAGAAAGTCCGGATCATAGATAATGATGCCTTTGACACAGCCTGGATACATCGTGAGCATAGTACCAAGAATATCGCCGCCGTTGATCGCAGGTCTGCTTTGCGCTATAGAGCCAAAGGCCTCTTTGAGCCAGAAATCGTCGTCATTGTTGTTGATGAGATAGACCCGTGGTTGCGGGCGGTTAAGCAGCCCGGCCAGAGTCGTGACGCTAAGCTGTATATCGGCCGGCATGCCGCGTAGATCATAGGCATCCAGGTGCTGCGGCATCTGGAATGCTGGCAATAGCCTGCCATCGGACCAGTCAATACCCACTACTTCTTTACTCTCTTGCACGTTACTCATTCCCCCTCGTTACTATTACTGATCAGTAATATATCTTCCCTATTCTAGTACGTTATTGTAACACTATTTTATGGTGTCGATACGGTCGTTTCCACGCGAACGCAGGTTATTGAGCAAGCTGCTCGCCCGTCATTATTTGCACGGGTGAGACGACCCCCGCGTAGGGACCCGGCTTGCCGCATCCGTGTACGGCATCCCTTGGGGTGCCAGAGAGGAGGCCTCCCAGACCCAAGGGCCTGCCCCACGGATGTGGCAAGCGACCCTTGTACGTGGACAGGGCAATCCAGGTGGCAGGTTAATGAAATGTAACCCCATCTCGCGATTTCACCCCCGTTCTTAACCGGTACATAGA
>JALYVR010000827.1 GCA_030853145.1 Chloroflexota bacterium
CGGCACATACCGTTATTATCACCCTTTGATGGCATTATGAGTTGTATTGGGACTGCCGGGCATGTCGATCATGGCAAATCGACGCTTGTCAAGGCATTGACGGGCATCGACCCTGACCGCCTGGCTGAAGAAAAAGCACGGGGCATGACGATTGATCTCGGCTTTGCCTGGCTGACGCTGCCGGGTGGGCGCGAGGTGAGCATCGTCGATGTGCCGGGACATGAGAGCTTCATCAAGAATATGCTCGCCGGCGTCGGTGGCATCGACGCGGCGCTGCTAGTGGTGGCCGCCGATGAGGGCATTATGCCGCAGACGCGCGAACACCTGGCGATCCTGGATCTGCTGCGCGTGCGCAGCGGCGTCGTGGCGCTCACCAAAATGGACCTTGTCGACGAGGAGTGGCTGGAACTGGTGCGCGAGGAGGTCACAGAGCAACTGAAATCGACGACGCTGGAGGGGTCCGCGATCGTGCCTGTGTCGGCGTACAGCGGCGAGGGGCTGCCGGAGTTGCTTGCGCAGTTGGAGCGCATTCTGTCTGAAGCGCAGGAGCGCCAGGATAGCGCGCATCCGCGCCTGCCTGTGGATCGTGTCTTTAGTATGACAGGTTTTGGCACGATTGTCACCGGCACATTGCTCGATGGCACGTTTAAAACAGGGCAGGAGGTGGAGGTGTTGCCGCAGGGATTGAAGACGCGCCTGCGCTCGCTCCAGACGCACCGGCAGCAGGTGGATGTGGCGCGGCCGGGCAGCCGTGTCGCGCTGAACCTGGCGAACGTGGCGCGCAGCGATCTCCAGCGAGGCAGCATCGTCACCTTGCCGGGCCAGTTGCGCTCGACGTTGCTGATCGATGCCCGTATTCAACTACTGGCGGATGCCGTCCGCTCGCTTGAGCACAATACGTTGGTTGACTTATACAGCGGCTCACAGGAGGTACCAGCTCGTGTGCGGCTACTCGACGTAGAAGAGGTGCAACCGGGACATCTTGCCTGGGCGCAGTTGCGCCTGGATCGTCCGGCGGTGGTCGCGCGGCGCGATCGCTTTATTCTGCGTATTCCTTCGCCGAGCATGACCATTGGCGGTGGCGAGGTGCTCGATGCGCACCCGCGCTATCACCGCCGCTTCCAGCAGAGCGTGCTGGCTGGCCTGGAGACCTTGGAGCGTGGCTCGCCAGAGGAACTGGTGCTGGCGGCGCTCTCCCGCGGGCGCGCGGCAGGTGGCGCAAGCGGCAATCGTATATTGCCGGGCCTGATAGGCTTTGAGCTGGCGGAGATCGGGCGGCAGTGCTATCTGCCCCAGGATGTGACGCGGCAGACGCTGGAGACGTTGTTATCAGAAGAACGCGTGCGACGCCTGGGTGTGTACTGGTTCGCGCGGACCGTGTGGGAGGCGCTGGCGGACGAGGCCGCACGCCTGGTGGCGGAGCAGCATCAACATTATCCTCTGCGTAGCGGTCTCTCTAAAGAGGCCTGGCGGTCGCACCTGAACTTAGCACCGAAGATGGCAGCCGAAGTATTTTCGGCATTGCAGGCGGAAGGGAGGTTGGTCGAGGCGGCAGCGATTACCGGGGGCTTAATTCGTCTCCCCAATTTTGTGCCAACATTTACCGGGACCCAGCAAAAACAGGTTGCATCCTTGCTCCAGCAGTTTCGCGAGAGCGCGTGGACGCCGCCGGGGCGAACGGAGGCCGAGACAGTGGTGGGCGCCGAAGTTCTGAGCGCTCTAATCGAACAGGGTCGGCTGGTGAAGCTCAACGACGGAGTACTTTTTCTGCGAGACACCTATGATGAGGCCCTGACCAGGTTGGTAGGCTACCTGCGTGATCATGGCACGATCACGGTGGCGGAGGCGCGGGATGTGCTGGGTACCACGCGGAAATATGTCCTACCGCTCTTAGAACATATGGATGAGCAGCATATCACCCGCCGTCGCGGTGACGAACGGGTTCTGGTCGGCGGCCCGGCCTGACTATAAGGTAAAAGCACGAGGTATCTTACAAATAGGCTGTTCCCAACAGGGGTAGAATGCGCTACAATAGGGAACGCTATTGTAATCTACCGGGTATCCTGCGTTTATCGTCCATGTAGGGGCAATCTAGAGGCAATCCCCCTGGTTGCTCTGTTTTAAAGGGCGCCTGTAGAGGGTGTCCAGACCCTGGCTTGAGGTCGTATGGTCAAAGCGGAGAGCTATGCAAATCGAAGTTCTGGGTGAGCGTTACCAGCTCCAGGAGTCTATTGGTCGGGGGGGCATGGCGACAATTTATCGCGGGCGCGATCTGCGTATGGATCGTGTGGTGGCTATCAAGGTCCTGCGTGAGGTCTATAGCACCGACC
>JALYVR010000147.1 GCA_030853145.1 Chloroflexota bacterium
GCTGGGTCCCTACGCGGGTCAAGGTGCCTGTACGTATCTCTACCAGCGGACATGGAAGCCGCTTGTATGTTCGCCTGGTTGTCGCCACTCGCTCTGCACATCTCTGACAGAGGCGGCCGATGGACCTTGCCTCAGGAGCGAGAGAAGCTGCTCAAGGGCCGGACGTGGCCCCTGGGCCAGCACTTCGACCGTGTCATCGCTCTCGTTGCGGGCGTAGCCGCGCAGGCCAAGAGCCAGCGCTTTCTGAATCACAAAGTAGCGAAAGCCCACACCCTGCACGCGTCCTCGCACCCACGCATGTAGTTCTTGTATATCGCTGTTCTGGCTCATGACCGTATGATAGCACACTGGAGTTTTTAGGCATAGTCCTATGGGCTTACTCAAGGCTTTTTGGAGAAAAGTCCTGTTGTCTCGGATGTGCATATAGATAAGGCATTTTGCTGTTAGCCCATCTTCACTCAGCCACCCTACATTTCTCTGAGTTCACGCTGGGAAATGCTGTATATCATACAAAGTAGACCAAGGGCTCCATTTACGAGAAAGACTGAGAGCGGACCCCGATGCAGCACCATCACTCCTGCGAGGGCCACCGAGAGAGGATAGAGGCTAAATTCGCAAAAGAAGAACGCCCCATTAATACGGCCGAGGAGGTTCCGGGGAAAATGCTGCTGGACAATGGTTCTGAAAGTAATATTCCCCAGGCTATTCGTCAGGCCCTCCACTCCTGAAACCAGGGCAGAGCCTCCTACGCCAAAGGCGATCCCCGCAAACGGGATCAAGGTAATCGCGATACTTTGAAGAAGCCAGATCAGCAAAACCACCATACCGCGCCTGGAAAGTCGTCCTAGCCCACTCGCGCCTACACCGCCTATCAGCGCACCGATGCCAAAAGCGGCGATAATTAAGCTATAGCCACTGGCTCCGGCTTTGAGCCTATCATGGGCAAAGGCAGGGAGAGCGACACCACTCACAGCACCCCCAAAGAAATTGCTGAGGACCAGGATCACGAGGAGGAGGCGAAGGAAGCGGGAAGTACGCAGCAACTGCCAGAACGTCAGCGCGGGTGGAGACTCGTCTAAGGGACTATCCTCTTGCGTCAGGTTCGCGAATCTCTCTCCATGTTCACCAGGTGGTATGCGCTGCAGGCGGCCTGGCGTGCGGCTACTATGTATCAGCAGCAGCGTGATGGCAGAGATCACGAAAGAGAACGCATCCAGCACGAGACCAACCGCTGGTTGGAAGTGGCTCACGATGAGGCCCGCAAGTGCAGGCCCTACCAGGATCGCCAACTGGGTCGACGTGCCTCCAAGGGAGTTGCCAGCCGGTAAATCCGCCTCAGGTAAGATATCTGGCATCATCGAGAAAGATGCCGGTAAGAACAGCCCGGCACACGTTCCCAGCAGCGCCATGATGAGACAGAGCAGCCAGAGTGAAGGGTGTCCCACGAACGCCAGCCAGGCGAGCGCTCCTACCAGGAGTGCTCGCAGGCTGTCCGCGAGGAGCATGACCCGGCGGGGCCGTAAACGGTCGCTGAGCATGCCTCCCAGGAGCGGGCTCGCGGCGCGGGGAAGGCCATAGGCGACCAGCACCACGCTGAGGGACTGCGCGCCTCCGCCACTGCTCAGTATGAACCAGGGCATCGCTACGGTATAGAACATGTCCCCAATGTTAGAAATGAGCTGCCCTCCAAAGAGCAGACGAAAATCACGCACACGCAGCGGAACGAGCAGATTGCTCAAGAAGCGCTTCGTGCGTTTCGTCACTCTGCTTATCGTGTCGCGGGAAAGCGCAGGGCCAGCTTCCCTCGTACGCTCATGCTGGCTTTCGGTATGGTGAGAAAATGGCATACGATATGCTTCTCCTTTTTGTCTTTTAGAGAAAAGGAGAGAGGGAGCATGAGATCAAAGCAAACGTTTGTGGCCAACTACTCACAGATGGTCGCGAGTACCTCCATAGTCTGAGTATGGATCAGGACGAGGAGACGTGTCGCGCTGGTGATATCGACGAAGCGCGCTCGAACAGCGGGATGACCGGCATACTCCACGATCACCTCTGGCTCACAAATCCAGCGTGGATGTTCTTTCATGAACTCCTGCACCCGCGGATGCGACCAGGCGGACCAGCTTGCATAGGTGCTGAACACACCCTCACAGCCGGGACAATACGTGGCAAACATCAAGCCCGACCAGCGTGGCAGAGGTGGAATCCGCTCATCTGGACCGAGCAGATGTGCCTGAATATGGCTACCACAATGCAGGCATGTCTGCCGCTGGCGCATCAGTGTCCAGAAGGTCTCTGCCCCTTGAATGGTACGATTGAATGCTGGTCGATAGGCCCGTAGGCCGCGCAGTTCAAACATGCCGCCGCTGTAGGTCAGTCCTCCCTCTTGCTCTGGAGAACCAATGGTGGAAGCGCAAGAGGGGCAACGCAAACGAAGATTGATGCGCCCATCAGGAAACGGCTCAAAAAGTCCGTGCAGATGATGGCGAGCGCAGAACATACACCAAATACGTGTCTCGCACCAACCTTCTTTCCTCCCTTCATTTAGTATCAGGCCATATTCCTCCGCATCCGTACGCAGTTGCGTACTGAGTATCTGACGGAGTTGACGGCGGGCTCGATGCAAGCGCACCTCAAGCGCGTTGATGGTCAGGCCAAGACGCAGAGCCACCTCCCGTTGAGGCAATTCTGCCACGTAACACAGCTCCAGCGCGGAACGAGTGGTATCGGGCAGATAGCCCAGCGCCCGATCGAGCAGTGTCACCAGATCCTGGCGACTCAATGCCTCGGCAGGATCAGATGCCAGAGGATCGACGATATCTTCCGCGAGGGTATCTTCGGCATCCCTCGTTTCGCCCAGGCGGCGCTCTTGTCGTTGCTCACGCTCTGCCCACCGTCGGCAGACGTTGCGGCAGATCCCGAGTAGCCAGGCATCGAAACGTTCAGGTGAGCAGAGATGGCCCAGGCTGCGCCAGGCCTCTAGTAACGTTTCCTGCACCACATCATCTGTGGAATCAGGCATCACGCCCCAGATGTGCGCAAAGCGCAGCAGGCGGGGCCGGGCGGCTTCTAACTTGCTCCCCACATCAGGGAGAAACAGATCATGAGTGCGTGGCTTGCTGGCTGAGTTGTTATTGAACTCAGTGTTGCGCTGGTTCTCACCTTTCATCTGGACATTCTCTGTTTGGCGGCCGAACATTTCTCCAACATGCTCCTTTCTCTTTACACGTAATATGTCAGGATGGAGCCCCAAAACCTTACACATTTTTTCTCTTTTTCAGCTAGATTTCAGAGAGAAGAGGTAGAATAGTGGTCTGACCCACTTCATTTGGCGGTTTATGTGTAGTGGCTCTCCCTTGCGGGGGCCATACCCCACTGGAGGATGTGGTGAATAAAGAAACCAACCTGACGTAGTAATTTATGGATAAACGCAACACAATTGCTGCCAATAGCGTAGTAGTTAGTAAGCTATTATGTGTAACGAATGCTCAAGATGCCCTTTTTTCTATCCCTATTTCCCTTGTTGTGTGGTAAACTATCTAAAGTTTCAGCGGGTGTCGAGGTGTAGCACTTCACATTCCAGAGTTCCAGGAGAAAAGCATGCAGTCAGTACAGGATCTAGCTGCCGCTGTACAACGCGTTATTGCCAACGTTGAAAATGTGATCGTGGGCAAGGCCGAGCCGGTGGCCTTCAGCCTGATCGCCGTGATTTGCCGGGGGCATGTGCTGATCGAAGATGTGCCAGGCGTGGGTAAAACCGTGCTCACGAAGTCGATCGCGCGCTCCATTGGTTGTACCTTCAAGCGTATCCAGTTCACCCCCGACCTTCTACCCAGTGACGTGACCGGTACCTCGGTCTATAATCAGAAAACAGGAAATTTCGAGTTCCGGCCCGGCCCCATCATGGCTCAGATTGTGCTGGCCGATGAAATCAACCGCGCCACGCCCAAGACGCAGTCGGCGCTGCTGGAGGCCATGGAAGAAGCCCAGCTCACCATTGATGGCGTGACCTATCGTCTGCCAGAGCCGTTCATGGTGATGGCCACGCAGAACCCGATCGAGTACGAGGGGACATTTCCTCTTCCAGAAGCCCAGCTTGACCGTTTCATGATGAATATCAGCCTGGGGTATCCCAAAGCCGCGGATGAAATGAATATCTTGAATAGTCACCAACATCATCATCCCCTGGAAGATCTCACGCAGATTATGACGGCTGAGGAGCTGATCCATATCCAGCAGCAGGTGCGCAATGTCCATGTTGATCCATCCATCCGCGAGTATATTGTGGCTATCGCCAATGCCACGCGCAATCACAATAATATTTATCTCGGAACCAGCCCGCGCGGGTCTTTAGCGCTATTCCGAGCGGCCCAGGCGCTGGCGGGAATGCACGGGCGCGGCTATGTGATCCCCGATGATGTCAAGCTGCTGGCAAAACCAACTCTGGCCCATCGCATCATTGTGACGCCGGCCGCGCGTGTGCGCTCCATCACTTCGACGGCGATCCTTGACGAGATCTTGCAGAGCGTACCCGTGCCTGGCGCATGGGTTGGTGGTGGAAAGGGGCGCTGACCTATGCGACCCTGGCAAGCTGTTCTGATTATTATCGCGCTGGGTTTCTTCGCCTTGAGCAGTGGCTGGAAGGCCCTGTACGTGATGACCTATGTGCTGCTCACATTGTTCGTCCTGTCCCTGGTCTGGGCGCGTTATAGCCTGCGCAAACTGGTCTTTCATCGCACCTCCACTGGCGGGCGCGTCCAGGTTGGCGAAACGTTTGATGAGCGCCTGATGTTGGATAATCTTGGCATCATGCCGAAACTCTGGGTGCAGATCGCCGATGGCTCAACGCTGCCAGGCCATCGCGCCGGGTATGTGGCAAGCATGGGTGGACGCAAGCGCGCGCTGTGGCGGGCGCGTACCGTGTGCCGGCGCCGGGGACGTTTTCAACTAGGTCCTGTCACGGCCACCAGCGGCGACCCCTTTGGCCTGTTTCGCAGTCGCGTCTTCCTCTCGCCGCCGCATGAAGTCCTGGTGCTGCCCCGCGTAATCCCCCTATCCAATTTTGCGCTGTTTACCGGCGGCCTGCCCGGCAGGGGCCGCAGTTCCCGCCGCGCCCTCCAGATGACTACCAATGCCACCACGATTCGGGATTATATGAGTGGGGATACCTTGAACCGCATTCATTGGCGTTCGACGGCGCATTATAGTAAACTTATGGTGAAGGAGTTCGATCTGGACCCCGCGATGGATGCCTGGATCTTTCTTGATCTGCACGACTCGGTGCAGGGTGGCGAGGGCGAGCATTCAACGGAGGAATATAGTGTCACCATCGCCGCCTCCATCGCTCTCTACCTGCTGCGCCAGGATCTCTCGCTGGGTATGATTGTGAATGGAGAGCAGCGGGAGATCCTCTCGCTTGATCGCGGCGACCGCCAGATAGAACGCGTTCTTGAATTGCTGGCTGTTGTACAAGCAGGTTCGGGGCCGGATCTCAAGGAAGCTCTGGCCGTAGATGCCCTCCATTTTGGGAGGAATACCGTCGCTATTGTGATTACGCCTTCGACTTCGCGGGATTGGCACGATGGGCTGCGCCATTTGCAGCGCAGGGGGGTGCAGGTGGCTGTGGTGGGGCTGGACGCGGCCTCCTTTGAGCATAAACCTGCCGATGAAGATACCCTGGCGTTGTTGGAGGGTGCAGGTATACCTGTGCTGCGTGTTACACAGGGAGAGCCGCTGTCAGAGGTACTGGAACGCGGTCCACAAACACGCTACACGCAACGGAGGTCTTCATGAGCGAAGCGAGCGTTGAACGGCTATCCAAACTCATATCTGATCGCCCAGAAGAACAACTGAGGCGCGGGAACCAGCAGTATCGCAAGTCCACCCCCCTCAAATTCCGCCTGGGTCTGGCAGAGGGCTGGTTTTCGCTGTTCTTGCTGATGACTGTAGTCTACAGCACGATCTGGTCTGTGCAGGTCGTTGCCTGGGTGCCCAATCTGGGTGTTCTAACCTTGACGACGGTGGTCGGGTTGATCTGTGGTGTCGTTGCCGCCAAGCAGCGGCGTTTTCCGCGCCTGCCTGTGCATCTGCTCGCGATTGCCTTTGGCCTGTTACTTGCCTTCTGGCAGACCGCGGGAGCTGATTATGCCGGGAACAATGCTCAACTGCTCACTGCCATCCACCTGTGGACCGCGACGGCGCTCAGTGGGGGAAGCAGTGGGGATAACTCGATCTTCCTGCTCTTTATCACAGCTCTGGGTTTCCTGCTGGCCTATACCAGCGCCTGGCTGGTCTACCGAACACGCAGCCCCTGGTTGATGATCGTGGCCAATGCCATTGTGCTGCTTATCAACCTCAGTAACGTCGCCGCTGGCTACCTCATCTTCCTGGTGGTCTTTTTGCTGGCCTCGATGCTGCTGTTGCTGCGCTTCAACCTGTATGAATCGACGCAGCGCTGGCGCCGGTTGGGGTTACGCTACGCCAATGACCTGGGCTGGGATTTTATGCAGGCCGGCCTGCTGATCTCGATAGGCATCCTCATCCTATCCTGGATTCTGCCGTTCGGGTATACCAATAATTACACCTCCCAGATCTGGAATGCCAACGCGAACCCCTGGACGCAGGTTGAGAATACCTGGAACCGGCTGATCGCGGTCAGCGGGGGCACGAACCCATCCAATCGCGGAAACTTTACAGATACGCTGGTCCTGGGTGGCAATCCCAATCTGAATAACGATATTGTGTTTACGTTCAGCAGCGACGAAGTCAGTAGCGACGAAAAAGGCCTCTATTTGGGAGCGCGCAGCTATGGTACGTATAACGGGCATGGTTGGACAGGCAGCCCGACGAATAGCAATGCGCAGAATAAAAATGATAACTATGGGAGCGAGGCGGCTCTGTATCATCCAGTCAAACAGTACGTCACGGTGGTGAATCCGCCTGGCGAACAGTACCCGTATATATTCGGAGCATCGCAGATTGCTTCGGTGGATGAAGCGGCGGTGGTGCTGGTCAGCAAAAATGATGGGTCGATGATCTCGTGGCTGCGTGGGAATGGGCAGAAGTTGGCTGCGGGCGATCACTATGTGGTGACCTCGGATGTCTCCTCGGCCGATCCCAAGACGCTGGAATCGGTTCCCATGCCAGACCAGGCGCCGCCGTATGTGTCAAGCGGCGAGCAAGACCCGCCGGTCATTGCATACAATCCGGCCATTCTGGCAACCTACACGCAGTTGCCGTCTCACCTTGATCCAGCGATCCTCACCGTGGCTGAACGGGTGACGAAGAATGCGACCACGATGTATGACAAGGTCAGCGCGCTGGAAGAATATCTGCGCACATTTCACTACTCCACCGATGTGCATCTCCCACCTGGCGAGGAGGCCACCTCCTGGCTGCTCTTCCGCAGCGGCGGGCACGCGTATTGTACCTACTTCGCAACAGCTATGGCGGTGATGGCGCGCGAACTGGGCTTGCCCGCGCGCGTTGTGAGTGGCTATACCCATGGGACGTTTGATGAAAGGACGCGTGAGTGGGTCGTCCGGGGTACCGACGCGCATAGCTGGACCCAGGTCTACTTCGCAGGCTATGGCTGGGTCAACTTTGAACCATCCCCCAGCTTTGATGCCTTTAGTCGCCCGCTGCCCGGCGAGTTCAATTCAACCGGTTCAGGCTCGGGAACCGGGAACAAGACGAAGCAGAATGGGTCGGCCAATGGCCATGGTTTCGTGACGATTCCTCCGGGTGAAGTGGGCGGGAATGGCTCAACAAACGTGGGCCAGGCGCAGAATCAATTGGGCCAGTCCGTTGGCTTCACTCTGGGGAGCATCGTCCTGCTTATTCTCTTTAGTGCGATGCTTGTGAGCATCTGGTGGCGCCGCCTCTTCCGGCGCTACCGGGTATCAGAACAGATCTATGGCCGGCTCTGCCTGCTGGCGAACTGGGCGGGCATCCCTATGCGCCTTTCAGATACACCGGGCGAACATATTCATGCCCTGGCCCTGGTGACACCAGAGCAGGCCGTGCCGTTAGAACGCTTCGGGGATATCTATGTGCGCGAGCTATGGGCCGACCCCGCCAGTTCGGAGCATCCGACCCGCTCTGGAGAGATACACGAGCTGCCTGGCCTATGGAAGCAGCTCCAACCAAGGTTGTTCGCCTACCTGTTTCGCCATCCACGCTTCTTGCGCTGGCTGCCAGAGCGGGTCGGAGTCTTCCTTTCCGCGCGAGCCTCGCGACTGCGCAACCGCCAGGAAGAAGATGTAGCGCCATTCGATGGCCAGGAGGCGTTCGACAATCGCGTGCCCTTTGACGAACAGATTGAGCGCCTCTAGGAGAGAAGCCGCCAGAACCGGCGTAGGGGCGCAAGAGGCGTAGGGGCGCGGTTGACAAGTTTGCCGAAGAACAGGCGGGCTTGTCAACCGCGCCCCTACGAACCCTCATCCGGGAATTCGCCAATTGCCGTGCTATGGTGTACAATGACGGCTGGAAGCAGCGTTTTCTGTGATAGCTTCTATAAGAAAAAAGCATGAACTGATCGTAGGAGAAACCGAATGGCAGATATTATGTACGACAATCAGGGACTCGCCACGACGGCGCCGCGCGGGCTGGAAATCCCTAACGCATCTCCCATCAAACTCCAGGTGCTCGATTTCGCGCGTCATGCCGTCACCGCTCCCGATGACAAGCGCTATGTCGTCGCCACCTTCGATGATACACGCCTTGATCGTGGCTATTTGACCGCGATTTACCCGCAGCAGAATGGCTACCTCACATTGTATTGCCTGACCGTCCACCACCACAGTAGCCCCACGCCCGAAGAGGCGCTGCACTATCACGCCGCCGCCGCCCAGGCGATCCAGCAAGGGCACCTGGACCGCTTTATCAAAGAGAAATAGGCAGAAATAAGTACCATTGACAAAACGCTAACTCATCCCGTATACTCGCTACAGTGGCGATTGCGATCCCATCGCCTCGGCTTATCCCACACGATGAGCCTTGTAGTTATCGCATAACATACCAAATCTCACGAAAGGAGATGGCGCAGATGGCTTATAACACAGATTGCCGAACCTTGAATAGCCTGCGTCTACGCTATGGCGTCGCTGCTCATGATTGCTCTGTGTCTGCAC
>JALYVR010000828.1:0-1330 GCA_030853145.1 Chloroflexota bacterium
CCCTCGCGCCGCCAGCCGCGCCGGCCCCTGCTGCCACGCCAGGCACGACGCTGCAAGGCGTCACGCGCTGTGTCTATCGCGAGCATAGCCGGTCCGTCAACGCGCTGGCCTGGTCGCCAGATAGCAAGCGCATCGTGTCAGGCTCATCGGAGGGACTGCTGCACGTCTGGAACGCGCACACCGGCGACCGCTTCTTCACCTGCAAGGGACATAAGGGGCCAATCTACGCGCTGGCCTGGTCGCTGGATGGTAAGCGCATCGCCTCGGGCAGTCGCGACGGCACGGTGCGTATCTGGGATGCCGCCAACGGGCGCGAGATACTCACCTATAGCGGCCATACGAGCTACGTTCACGCAGTGGCCTGGTCCCCCGACAGCCTGCGCATCGCCTCGGCCAGCAGCGACAAGACGGTACAGGTGTGGGAGGTGAGCAATAGCAGCAATAGCTCCATCTACCGGGGACACAGCGATGGCGTGAAGACCGTCGTGTGGGCGCCCGATGGCAAGCGGCTGGCCTCCGGCGGCAAGGATAAGATCGTACGTGTCTGGCAGGCGCCCCGCTTTAAGGGCAGCAGCTTCTTCACGAATCTCTTCTCCTATCGCGGCCAGTTCGAGTGTCCCGGCTACGCCAGCCGGGTAGATGCCATCGCTTGGTCGGCCGATGGCCGGCGCATCGTATCAGGGCTGGCCAACGGCGCGGTCCAGGTCTGGGATGCTGGCAACGGGCACCCCGGCTACTCTTATCGCGGACACTCGACCCCGGTCTACACGGTGGCCTGGTCGCCCAGCAGCAAATTCGTGGCCTCCGGCAGTCGCGACGGCACGGTACATATCTGGAACGCCACCTCGGGCAACCGACTCTTCACCTACGCCAATCACTCCAGCTTCATCCTGGGCGTCGCCTGGTCCCCCGACGGCACCCGCGTCGCCTCCGCCAGCAACGACCATAGTGTGCAGGTGTGGCAGGTGGTGTAAGAGGAAATATGCAGAGGTTTCTTATGAAGGAGCATGCAGAGTGATTCGATTTGATGGTCAGGTTGCCATTGTCACCGGAAGCGGACGAGGCCTGGGGGCAGCCTATGCGCGCATGCTCGCTGAACGTGGGGCCTGCGTCGTAGTGCATGATGCGGGAGTAGCACTCGATGGAACAGGCTTCGATTCCCATGTGGCAGATGCCATTGTGCATGAAATCACCACTGCGGGCGGGACGGCGGTATCCTGTTACGAGAACCTTGAGTCACAAGAAGGCTGTCAGCGTCTGATTGAGCTGGCACTCAGCCAGTTTGGCCGCCTGGATATCTTGATTAACAACGCGGGCTGGATCACCTTCA
>JALYVR010000828.1:1340-2320 GCA_030853145.1 Chloroflexota bacterium
GGTTGTCACAAGCGGCCTTCCCCGTGATGAAACAGCAACACTATGGTCGGATAATCTTCACAACATCGGGTCGCGCCATGTTCCTTGAGCATGCCTTGCCAGAGCTGACAGGCTATGCCATAGGGAAGATGGCGCAGCTTGGTCTCATGAACGCGCTGGTGGCCGCTGGAGAGGCATGGGGTATCCGCGTGAATGCCATCTCACCCGTGGCCGCCACCCGCATGTTTCGCAGTTCCGTCGCGCCCCAGGAATTAAGCCCCGAACAGGTCGCGCCAGGAGTAGCATATCTGGCATCCTCACACTGTAACGCTTCCGGCATCATATTGCAGGCCAGCAATGGTCATTTCTCAACCGTGCAATGGCACAGGAGTACCAGCGTCGATTTTGGCGTTCAAGCAGCTACCCCCGAAGCCATTGGTGACCAGTGGAACCTCATTACAGGAGGATGAGTAGCGCTGGTTTTGGGATCTCGGTAAATTATTAAAATCCGCGTCACAGGACGACGGCGAGGCAAGCCACGCGCTACGGCACGCGCCTTCCCATCGCTAAGACTTGATGCGTTCCGACGAGCACTCCCTGGCGATCATACAACTCTGCCTGGAGGGGGGTCTCAATATATTGGTCAGCCAGAAACAAGATGATGTCGTCATCGACGCTATCTTCCAGAAGGACGCCGTTCGCTGAAAGAAGACGCACACGCGCCACCTCCTGCCCGCTATGCTCTACCCTGCCGCCAGCGTAAAATTGCTGTCCACCGCCACCCCCGAGATTTGCCCAGGGCGCAGAGCGTTGCGGCCCTCTTCCAGAGCCGCCTCCCGCTGCACCCTGTACCTTCCAGGTTCCATCATCCTCCTCAATAACATAACAGGTGAACTGCATCGACATTCCCTGCTCATTCTCAAACGTCACGTAGTGAAGTTGACGCTGGGGAAGATGACGCTCCTTCACAAAACGAATGCTCTCTGGCCGCGCTCCCAAGC
>JALYVR010000148.1 GCA_030853145.1 Chloroflexota bacterium
GAAGGGGGCATTTCACCTTTCATTGAAGCTTGACGGAACAGGCTTGCTAGCAGGAAATACGTTATAATGTGAGGGGTTGGAAGGGTTGATCGTGTGGAGGCTTTGTTAGCCTACGCCTTGACCGTTTTGTGAAGGAGAAGCAACCAGATGCGTCATGTGATCCGCCGCATTTTGTTCTACGCTTGCGCTGTATGGGTAGCTATCACGCTGGACTTTTTCATTCCGCGCCTGGCCCCTGGCGACCCCGTGTCGGCAATCGTAGGGAAGATGTCGACGAAGGGCTACGTCACTCCTGAAATGAAACAGACGCTCTCGGCTATGTTTGGCCTGGATACACACGCTCCCCTCTGGGTGCAATACTTCAAGTACCTGGGCAACCTGCTGCATGGCAACTTAGGCAATTCCATCCAGTATTTCCCCACGCCTGTCGCGCAGATCATTGGGCAGGACATCGGCTGGTCGATTATGCTGGGCGGTGTGGCCGTGGTCATCAGCTTTGTCGTTGGCTGCCTATTTGGCATGATTACCGCCTGGAAGCGCGGCACTGTTCTGGATACGGTGCTCTCGCCCGTGATGAATTTTCTGTCTGCTATCCCTTACTTCTGGCTAGCGTTGCTGAGCCTCTACCTGTTCTCATATTTGATCAACTGGTTCCCTCTATCCGGCGGCTACGATTCGGCGAATATCGATCCGGGCTGGTCGTTCGACTTTGTGAGTAGTGTCATCCAGCATACCTTCCTGCCGGCGGTGACGCTGATCATCGCTTCGCTGGCCGGCTGGATGCTGACGATGCGCAACTCGATGATTACGACGCTCTCCGAAGATTATGTGTTGATGGCCAGGGCCAAGGGCTTAAGCCCGTTCCGGGTAGTATTCTGGTACGCGGCGCGCAACGCCGTGCTGCCCAATATCACCGGTTTCGCCATTGCCATCGGCGCCATCGTTGGTGGTCAGCTCCTGACTGAGATGGTGTTCTCGTATCCCGGTATCGGCTATGCGCTGCTCCAGGCCATCAACCAGCAGGATTATGCCATGATCCAGAGCGTCTTCCTGATCATCACGCTGGCGGTGCTGGGAGCCAATTTCCTGGCCGATATGCTGTATACGTTCCTCGATCCTCGTGTACGCCAGGAAAGGAGCGCGTAGCTATGCAAACTCAGGAGATCCATCGCCCGGCAAGCTCTATCCCGGTGGCGCTGCTGCCCGGCAACCCGCTGCAAACGCGTTTTCTGAATGTGCTGCTGGTCATCTGGCGCGCCATGACGACCAGTCGCAGGGTAGCGGTAGGCAGCGCCATTGTGGGCTTCTTCATCCTCGTGGGCCTCTTCGGACCATTTTTTATGACCATCGACCCCACCGCCACCTCACACCTGTTTATTGCGCCACCTTCTCCGGCGCACTGGTTGGGCACAACTGTCGTGGGGGAGGATATCTTCAGTGAGATGGTCTACGGCACGCGTACGAGCGTCTTCTGGGGGCTGGGTACCGGCCTGCTGGTGACGCTGATCTCGGTGGTGGTGGGCCTGGTGGGAGGCTACTTCGGTGGCTGGGTAGACGATGTGCTGACGCTGCTGACCAATATCTCGCTGGTGCTGCCGGCGCTGCCTCTGGCGATTGTGCTGGCGGCCTACTTCCCGCGTGGCCCGCTGACGATCTCGCTGGTGATTGTAACGACCAATTGGGCCTGGCAGGCGCGTGTGCTGCGCTCGCAAACGCTGTCGATGCGTAGCCGCGAGTTTGTCACGGCGGCGCGCGTGAGCGGGGAGAGCACGTGGCGCATCATCTTCCACGAGATTTTCCCTAATGAGATCGGGCTGGTGGTGGCCGGCTTTGTAAGCACTACCATTTATGTCGTGCTCACCTGGGCGGCGCTGGAATTTCTCGGCCTGGGCGACGGCACGATCCCCAGTTGGGGCAGCATCCTGTACTGGGCGCAGCAAGCTGGCGCCCTGGGCGGCGGACTCTGGTGGTGGTTTGTGCCACCCGGCGCCTGTATCGCCCTGCTGGGCGCCGGCCTGTCGCTCATCAATTTCGGCATCGACGAGGTGGCTGACCCGCGTTTACGCAGTACGCGCCCGGTAAAAGTCAAGAAATCCGCGAAGGCGGTGGCCTGATGGCGACGAACGTTCATGGCAAAGCGCAAACACTTCTTGAGGTGAAACACCTCAATGTCGACTACCTGGCGGCAGATGGTACGGTCCATGCCGTGACTGATGTCAACTTTACCCTACGGCGCGGCGAGATCCTTGGTCTGGCCGGCGAAAGCGGCAGCGGCAAATCGACGCTGGCATATGCGATTACGCGCCTGTTGAATCCACCGGCGCTGATCACCGGCGGCGAAATTCTCTATTATCCAGGTCCTCCTCAGGAAGAGAGTCAGGCTTCACCGATCACCTGGACGCATCTTCCGAAGCATGGAGAGCGGGGACACGCGACAAACGGGCAGCCGCGCTCCGGGGATGAGGTACAATCAACAGAAGCTATTGATCTGTTGCGCCTCTCCCAGAGGCAATTGATGCATATTCGCTGGAACGACCTGGCTATCGTCTTCCAGAGCGCCATGAACGCGCTCAACCCGGTGATGACCATTGGCACGCAGATCATGGATGTGCTGCACAGGCATCGACCGCACATGAAGCCAGCGGCGTGCAAGCAGCGCGCTATCGAGCTGCTCAACCTGGTGGGCATCGCCTCGGACCGCCTGCGTAGCTATCCGCACGAATTGAGCGGTGGCATGCGCCAGCGCGCCATCATTGCCATTGCCCTCGCGCTCTCGCCCGAAATCCTGGTCATGGACGAACCCACGACCGCGCTGGATGTCGTGGTGCAGCGCGAGATCCTGACGCAGATCAAGCGCCTGCAGAAACGCCTGGGCTTCTCGGTGATCTTTATCACCCACGACCTCTCGCTGCTGCTTGAACTGGCCGATCACGTTGCGATCATGTACGCGGGCCGCGTCATCGAGAAGGCGTCGCGCCGCGACCTCTACCTGCACCCCCGTCACCCGTACAGCTACGGCCTGCTCAACTCGTTCCCGACCTTGCAGGGGCCGCGCCGCGTGATGGCCGGCATCCCTGGCTCACCGCCCGACTTGCGAGCAGTCCCGCCGGGTTGCGCTTTTCACCCGCGCTGTCCCTTCGCCTTTGATGCCTGTAGTACCGTCCTGCCAATCCTACAAGCTGGACCGGAGGAAGGCTCCCAGCAGACGATGGCCTGCCATTTGTACGATGCCAGGTTCACAGCCACACCGCCAGCAACGGCCGACCTGGCGGCAAAGTACGAAGCTCTGGCAGAAAGAAGTGGTGTCGAATGAATACTCCTGCCGATACAGTCCAGAAGCACGAGCCGATCCTGGAAACAAGCCATCTACGCAAATTGTTCCCTGTGCAGGGGTGGAACCCCCTGGGGCCAAAGCAGGCCGTGCATGCCGTTGAGGATGCTACCTTCGCGCTCTACCCAGGACGGGCAACGGCGCTTGTGGGCGAAAGCGGCAGCGGCAAGACCACCGTCGCGCGTATGCTGGCAGGGTTGTATGCTCCCACTTCCGGCACCATTCGCTTTCGTGGCCAGCCAGCACAGTTGAGCGACACCTCGCACCTGCGCACCTATCGCCGCCATGTGCAGTTGATCTTGCAGGACCCCTTCTCTTCGCTCAACCCGGTACACGATGTGCGCTACCACCTGGCACGCCCTTTACAGATCTACCGGCATGTCCATGGGCAGGCCCAGGAGACGGAGCAGGTCTTATCCCTGCTCAATCGCGTCAACCTCAGTCCTGCCGAGCAGTTTATCCAGAAGTTCCCCCATCAACTCAGCGGGGGCCAGCGCCAGCGCGTCGCCATCGCCAGGGCGCTGGCGGTGCAACCTGAGGTATTGCTGGCCGACGAGCCGGTCTCCATGCTGGACGTATCCATTCGCCTGGATGTGCTGAACCTGCTGCTGCGTCTCAAAGATGAGGAGCGGCTGGCCCTACTCTTCATCACGCACGATATCGCCAGCGCGCGCTACTTCGCGGAGGACACCCTGGTGATGTACGCCGGTCAGATGGTTGAGGGAGGAACGAGCGACGAGGTGATCCAGCGGCCTAAGCATCCCTATACGCAATTGCTGGTCTCCGCCGCGCCAGACCCGGCCCGCCTCAGCGCTGACGATGGTGAGGAGCCGGCCGATCTTCCCGACCGCGGCGAGATCCCCAGCCTCATTTGGCCTCCCAGCGGCTGCCGCTTCCACCCCCGTTGCCCGCATGCCATGCCGGTATGCAGCCAGCGCGTGCCTGGGCGTACAGATCTGGGGAATGGCCATTGGACGAACTGCTTTCTGTATGGAGATGGCGAGACGCTATCTTCTGATGTACCAAAAACAGAGCGGCCCTCTTATGGCTCGCCACCCTCGTCTTGATCTGGCAGGACCACGTCTTCATAGACAGCGCTGACCGGGAAATGCACATCCAGGTTGCTGAGTTCAACCTCATCGCTCAGGCGAAAAGTTTGTAGTACCCAGAGATCGTGTTTCTCGCGCCGGTACACTTCGACCATCGCACGCTGGGCATCGATCAGCAGGTACGCTTGTATCGAGGGGCACTCTCGGTAGTAGCCAAACTTTCGTCCTCGATCATAGCCTTCGGTACTGGGAGAGAGCACTTCCACAATAAGACGAGGAAACTGTACGATATCGCTCTGCCCCCGGTCTTGCTCATTGCAACTGACAGAGGCATCAGGATACACGTAGCGCGTGCGCGAAAGGCGCACGCGTGCATCGGAAGTAAAAACACGACAGGAACTGCCACGCAGCAAACGACGCAGAGTGCTGATGATATTTGCGCCAATTGTGGCGTGATCAAGCGTGCCTCCAGCCAGCATTGTCATGTACCCATCGATATACTCATAACGCGTTTCGAAGCTGCTGCGGTCAAGGGTCAGATAGTCTTCAACGCTCATCCAAGGATGGTTTGGTAATGCCATCGGTATCCTCACTTCCTGTATATTCGTTTCTGTCAACTCCTGGATTGCTGATCAGTATATTACCTACTACAGTATAGCAAAGGAGAAAGGTTTATAACCAGCCGCTTTCACGAGCATAAATGGCCGCCTGCGTCCTGTCGCGCAGGCCCAGGCGGCTCAGGATGTTTGAGATGTGGTTTTTGACGGTACCCTCGCTGATAACGAGGTGTTCGGCAATCTCACGGTTGGTAGCGCCTGTAGCGATCAGACGCAGTACCTCCACTTCGCGCCCGGTCAGGTCAGGCGGTCGCGGAGGCTGCGTTTCTGCATTGCTCAGCGTTGCTGAGGCGGGAGGAACTGCTGATGATTGTCTGGCTGAATCGAGGGTCTGCTGCCTGGAGAGAGAGACGATGACCTTGTTCGCCACCGTTGGATCAAGTTGGTAAATGCCCTTGTAGACGGCCTGCACGGCGCTGGCAAGGTCGGGAGCAGGCAGGTCCTTGAGGAGGTAGCCGCTGGCGCCTGCGCGCAGTGCATCAATGATATATGCTTCATCATCAAAAGTTGTCAACATCAGGATGCGACAGGAAGGCACCTCGCGTCGTATCTGCCTGGTGGCTACCACGCCGTCCATAACCGGCATACGCACATCCATCAAAATAACGTCAGGGCGCAAGGAGGAGGCTTTCTCAATCGCTTCCTGGCCGTTAGAGGCTGTGCCGACCACCGTGATAGCCTCTTGTATCTCCAGCAGGGAGGCTATGCCATCGCGCATTAAACGCTGGTCATCGACGACCAGCACAGACACCGTATGCCCCCCCTGTCCAGGGTTGTTTGTCATCGCTTCACCTGCGCCTATCATCGATCAGCATAGAGCCGTTTTTCGGTAGTGTCACACGCAGCGTTGTCCCCTGGCCTGGCGCGCTTTCAACCTGTAGATTGCCGCCAACAAGCTCCAGGCGCTCTTGCACACCTTGTAGACCATAGCCGCCCTCGCGTCCTGGCTCGCGTTGTTGCCATTTCGCCGCATCAAAACCGTATCCATTATCGCGTAGGACCAGGATGCCCTCTTGCTCTCCCAGGCGCAGGTTGATCCAGACGCGGCTTGCTCCGGCATATCTCTGAATGTTGGTCAGCCCCTCCTGCACCGTCCGGTAGAGAGCCAGGAGTCCTTGCGTCGAGAAGCCAGCTTCATCACCTTCCATGAGAAGTTCGACTGTGCAGGTAGTGCTCCGCACATGTTCGACCAGTTCCTGTAGAGACGAGGTGAATTCGGGCAACTCCTGGGTGGCGCGCAAGGCACCTACCGAGCGGCGCACATCCTGTAGTGCCTCGCTTGCCAGGCGTTTCGCATTGCTGACCGCCTGATCTGCCTCCTGCGGCTTTTTATCGCGGAATGCCAGCGCCTTCTCAAGTTGGACATTGATGACGGTCAGGAAGTGGCCGAGCGTGTCGTGAATGTCGCGGGCCAGGCGATTGCGCTCCCTTGTGGTTGCCAGTTCCGCAACCTGCGCGGCATACGCTTCGGCGCGAGCGCGACTGGCCTTTTCCCTCACTACAACGCGAGCTGTAGTCACCGCTAATATCAGGCCCACAGTAAAGAGCACGAGATAATGCTGTTCCGTTCCGTTGTTTAGCCAGCCCGGACCGTAATACGTATGTTTGACAAAGTACACAATCCAGGCCAGCGCCGTCAGACCATAGGCCACTAACTCACCGAAGTACAGACAGGCCAGGTAAGGCAGGATCAGGTAAAGAAAGGGGGTGTACTGGAAGCGATCGAGCAGCGACAGTACCTCGATAAAGACAATGCGCATCAGTAGGAAGAAAGTGGCGGCTCTGGGTGGCGTTTCCTCGCCATAGAAGAAGTACTCCACGCGATCCATTGCAAGCAGGGCGACAGTAGTGACAGTCATGAAGGCGGCCTGCCACCAGGCGATAGGTGGAGTATATCCAGATTGCGTTACAAAGTTGTAGAGATAGGGGATCAGCGCTCCAATGTAGAGCAGGGATGAGACCAGGTCGAATGGTCTGGGGAGCAGCCACCACGTCCAATCGCGCGCTCGGTAGGGCCGCGCTCTTGAAGAAGTGTTGCTGTGCGTCGTATGTTCTTTTGTCACTGTAGCCATGGTTTTTTTGCCTGTGAGTGATCTATGCAACCTGTACAGACAGTGTACCAGAAAGCGGCGTAATCAACAATGTGCCATATTTCATCCATCTGGTTGCCAGAGGACACATGACCTCTGGCCAAGTCTCCCCCTCTGGCACTTTCCGCACATCCTCCCTCTAGCGGTGAGAAATAGGCTACCTGGCACACGTCACTTTGCCTCCTACCCGGATACACTTGCATCGAGCGATGAACTCAATAAGGCTTTTAAAGGAGACAATCATATGACTGTCTATACGGCTTCACAAACATTTCTATTACATGCTCGTAAGAGGCTGATCACGCGTCAAATGCTGGTAAGCGATACTGCGCTGCTCATTTGCCTGGCGCTGCTCAAATTCCTGGCCCATCTTGTTGTCAGTGGAAATTATGGTTTTTTTCGAGATGAACTCTACTATATCGACGCGGGGAAGCACCTGGCTTTTGGCTATGTAGAGTTTCCCCCCTTTATCGCGTGGCTGGCGGCAGCCATTCAAACCGTGCCTGGTAACTCTCTGGTTGTCTATCACCTCTTTCCAGCAATTGCCGGGGCGTTGTTGGTCCTGTTGACCGGGTTGATAGCGCGAGAACTGGGCGGAGGGCGCTTCGCGCAATGCCTGGCCGCCCTGGCAAGCATGGCCGCGCTTACCTTTCTTGCCATTGACTCGATCTTCTCAATGGACTCATTTGACGAACTGTGGTGGGTGTTGTTGACCTATATCCTCATCCGTTTGCTGAAACAGGATCGACCTCGTCTCTGGTTGCTCTTTGGACTGGTTGCGGGTATCGGGCTGCTGACCAAGGTCACGATGCTCATGTTCGGTTTCGCTATTGTGGCCGGGTTGCTCCTGACACCCCAGCGCAAATACCTGTTGAACAAATGGGCCTGGCTCGGTGGCGCAATTGCGTTCGTCTTCCTGGTGCCGTATCTCCTCTGGAACGCCGCGAACGGCTGGCCCACGCTTGCATTCTGGAGCACCTATACCAGTGGACACGCCAACCCCGCCTCCGCGCTAGGGTTCCTCTACCAGCAGGTGCTGACCATGAATCCTTTGACACTCCCTCTGTGGCTGGCGGGACTGTACTACTTATTCTTCACCCAGGCAGGGAAGCCTTACCGGGTCTTTGGCTGGGCCTATGTGATCCTGTACGTCTTGTTTACGATCACACGCGCCAAGTTGTACTTTCTCGCGCCTGCATACCCCATGCTATTCGCGGCGGGATCATTGATGGTCGGGCGCATCATGAGCAAGCCGCGCCTGGGCTGGCTCAAACCAGCGTACATCTCTCTGCTGGTACTGGTAGGTTTCCTGCTGGGAACGCTGGTGATGCCCATTATCCCTCCATCGCTCTACGGTCGTGCCACCGCGATTGTGGGGGGGAATGCCGGCATCAAGGTGGAGGATCGCACAACAGGTGTATTGCCCCAACAGTTGGCGGACCGCTTTGGCTGGGATACCATGACCGCCACCGTCGCCCGCGTCTACCACAGCCTGCCGCCAGATGAGCAGGCTCAGGCGTGCATCTTCGCGGAGAACTATGGCGAAGCAGGAGCCATCGATCTCTACGGGCCGCAGTATCACCTGCCCCAGGCCATCAGTGGTCACAATACCTACTACCTGTGGGGACCAGGAAACTGCACGGGCGCGGTCGTGATTAGCATAGGCAATCCGCTCTCTATGCTACAACCGGCATTCGCCAGTGTTACCCAGGCGGCTATCATAACCTGTGCCTACTGTATGCCAGCAGAAAACGATCTTCCCGTGTATGTCTGCCTGCACTTGAAAGCATCGATCCAGAGCATATGGCCGAGTGTCAAGCATTACGGCTAGACAAGGCAAAACAGCTCTTGTCCTGGTAGGTTTTTAGGATAGGCCCTCTTTTCTTTGTGTCGTTTATAGTGTATTCTGGGCCTATCCTGGTACGAGAATAAGACAGGTCAGGAGGCAGAGTATGGCGAGACAGAGTTCGCAAGGAACATGTACCTTTTGCCACAAGGAGCTGAGTAAAGC
>JALYVR010000149.1 GCA_030853145.1 Chloroflexota bacterium
ATGCACAGAGCGACCAGGACGAAGGGTTGCGTAAGCAATTAGACGATAACCTCAAACTCTTTGAAACCTCTGGCCGTATCAAGGGATGGCACAAACGCGAGGTGCGCGCTGGCCAGGAATGGGCCACGGAGATCAATCGCTACCTGAATACGGCTCAGATTATTTTGCTCTTAGTCAGTTCCGACTTCCTGGCTTCTCCCTCTTGCTATGACGAGATGATGCAAGCTATGGCACGCTATGAACGTCGTGAAGCTATTGTTGTCCCGGTCCTGCTCCGTCCCGGATACTACAAAGGCGCTCCGTTCGGATCTCTGGAGATGCTTCCCAGCAACAAAAAGCCGATTACAAGCTGGTCGAATCGCGACCAGGCTTTCGAGAATATTGTTGAGGGACTCGATAGCATCATTGAAGGGCTTGAAAGCGTCTCTGGCTCCGTGCCAGCTTACTTCGCGCGCTTTTCATCTGATGCGCAGCCGGAGACGCACGCTCACGCTCCGATAGCAAATGTTATCACGGCAGATGCGAAGCTTGCCAGCGGGCAAGCACTCACGTGTGATGTGTTGCTGGTTACGGCCATCTCGGTGGAGGTGCTGGCAGTGCGAGATATATGTCAGGAGCAGTTGCAGCGCTCGTTCGGTCGGTACTTTCACGGCCAGAAAACCTACTTTGACCTGGGCAGCATCGGTGGGGCGCGCACATTCCTGGTGCAGTCAGAAATGGGCGCCGGCGGGCCTTCTGGCTCTCTGCTCACAGTACAGGAGGGCATTCAGGTGTTGTCACCATCGGCGGTCATCATGGTTGGTGTAGCTTTTGGCACGAACCCGAAGAAGCAGCATCTCGGCGATATTCTTGTCTCGCGACAACTGTTGGGATACGAACTACAGCGCGTGGAGCGGGATGCCAATGGGCAGATACGGAATATTCCACGAGGCGACCGTCCCCAGGCCTCAGGACGCCTGCTGGATCGTCTACGCACCGGCGCCATTGATTGGCAGGGCGCGCCTGTCCATTTTGGACTCATGCTTTCGGGAGACAAGCTGGTCGATCACCCTGATTTTCGGGAGTATTTGCGCCAGATGGAGCCTGAGGCTATCGGAGGCGAGATGGAGGGGGCGGGTCTCTACGCGGCGGCGCAGCGCAATAAGGTAGACTGGATTGTGGTTAAGGGCATCTGTGATTGGGCTGATGGCAAGAAATCCCTGAACAAGGATCAGCGCCAGCAGACGGCGGCACGCAACGCGGTCGGCTTTATCTTTCATGTGCTTCAGCAGGGTGGGCTGGCTGTTCAACGATAAAGCGTATCCAGTAGCGGCCAGAAGTCCGACGGCTCCTGGGTGGTGCGCCACCAGACGGCGATCTGGAGACGGCCGACGATAAACGCTGGTTCCACTTGCTGTAATGTCTGTAAGATCTGCCGGAAGCGCACGATGGTGGCGTAGAGACCGTGCGCGGTGGGATACCAGACAGCATGTTTCGTGCCATCGCTAGCCGTGTAAACCAGATGTGGGGCCTCGCTCCCCAGGTCGCTCGCTTGCCTGTCGATCAGCGTTGGCGGAATGCCCTGCTGTACCAGCGTCCTGGCTGCCTGATAGGTGAGTACATGCTCGAATTTCCATGTATGATCTTGCCAGAACCAGCTATCCCCGTAGAGCGGCAGTTCCCAGATGATATGTGACAGCATGCCCGGCATCTTCTGCACGGCATAGGCCAGGAGTTGTTCGAGCCAGGGCAGGCTCACCGATGGTCCCGGCGCGGCTTCGGACTGATCGACGGCCATAATCACCAGGAAGTCCGCCGCCCTGGCCAGCAGCGTCCAGTTCTCGAAGCCGTCGCTTTTATACTGCGCATCGTGATCGCTGAGCTTGTGCAAAAGCGCGATGCCATACCATTTATGCAACGGGCGCAGTGCCGTCCACACGCGCTGGTTGAAGGTCGCGAAGATCTGTTGGATCGCGGGATAGCTGCTATCCACCCCCTCTAGATCCATAATCACGCCATCGTAGCCGGCGCCTTGCACTTCATAGAGAATGCTAGCGATATATGCCGGATTGCGGGTGGCCTCAACAACGTAGTCCGCCGCCTGCCTCGCTGACCAGGCGCCGGCTCCCAGGGTAGACATGGTGATCGTCAGGTAGGCCAGGCCGCCATTGTCATGGATGAGTTGCACGACATTGTCCATGCTGGAGCTGCCGGGGATGCAGTTGTTATAGCCGTTCATCAGGCTGCCAGTGAGAGGATTCACCCAGGCAGTGCCTACCAGCGCCGCGTTGGGGTTGGTGCGCGCGGTGGCAAGATAAGCCTGCATCCCCTCCTGGCAATCGGTCCCGTTGATCCAACTCAGCGAGGCCGTTTTCCTCTTCAGATAGGCCGGGAAAACTGGGGGGAACGCTTGTGTGCTGGCTTCAGGTGTCCTTGCTACCTGCTTGCTAACACCGGGCATCCTCGTTGCTTGTGGGAGTACCGCCCGACCTGGAGGATGCTGGATATGTGCCGGCTGAGTGCCTGGCTGACCGCCGCAGTTAGTAACAAGAAGCACAAGCAAGATTGCTAACAGTAGCCAGCCTCCACGCCATAGGTTGTAACGGGTCTTTATCGCTATCATCGTCGGAAATATGCTGTCTTTAGAAACACGAAATATGCACGGTACGTTGTCGCGGCCCGTCTAGTTCGACAAGGATAACACGCTGCCACGTGCCCAAAAGTAACCTGCCGCGTGTAAATGGAAGAGCCAGCGATGGACCAATGATCGCCGAAAGGATATGGTCGGGCGCATGCGAGGGATCGTGGGGATGGCGATAGGTCATCTTCGGCAGCACACGCCGTAGCGCATCCAACAAATCCTGATCGGTGCCAGGGTCCAGGTCGGCGGTGGTGAGGGCGCAGGTGGTGTGGGCCGCAAACACAACGCAGACGCCGCTCTCAGCGTGCATCTCTTGCAACTGCGCCTCTACCATGCTGGTGATATCAAGGACTTCGTCTTTCTTTCTGGTTGCAACTGTGATGGTCTTCATATGCTCCCTTTCTAGATCTTTATTATACGCACATAGAAATTGTATAGTATATTACAAACGTTTCCTATGACATTCTAATTTGATTTGATACGCGGGAGAATTGTATGGCGCACTTACAAGAAAACCCCACGCTCACAGACCTGCAAGCGTATATGGACCAGATATGCAAAGAGCGTGGGTGGACGAAGGATAGCTATTCCGAGAAGTTCTTATTGTTCGTCGAGGAGGTGGGCGAACTGGCCAAGGCCATACGGCAGGCGCGGGGCCTGTACGATGAGAAAGCGAAGCAGCAGCGTGTCGCGCTCGAAGAGGAGTTCGCCGATGTGCTGAGCTACCTGCTGGACCTTGCCAACTATTTCCATGTTGATCTGGAGCAAGCCTTCCGCGTGAAAGAGCAGGTCAACCAGGCGAGACGCTGGGAATGATGGTCTAGCCGATGCCCGACTCCTCGCGGGAGAATGGTAGGGGCGCGGTTGACAAGCCCGTTTGGCTGGCAGATGCTCGTATAAGACGCAGCGGGCTTGTCAACCGCGCCCCTACCATCAGGTGCTACTCGATACATCTATATAGTACAATATATTTATGCAATGCATGCAGGAGATGGGATACCTGGCCCTCTCTTAGGCTCCTCTTGTCTGCTGACAATGCGGGGGCCATGATTCCCACCCGCTCCAGCGGGACCATGTATTAGCTTTACGAAAGGAGAGTTGTCAATGACGGTACCTGAAGCACCCCATAACGCGGCATCAGGTGAGAAGACAGAACCCATATTGTTGATGTCCAGGGAGGGGCGCAGGCAGCTTGAGGCCCAGTGTCTCTACACCTCTCTGCGTGACATCCATATCGCGATCATAAGCATCACACCGGTAAAGACCAGCAGGACCGCGAGATTGAAGGGGACGTTCGCGATGTCGTATCCCAGCAGGACTCCGCGAATAGCATTGACACCATAGGAGAGGGGGTTGAGAAAGAGGACGATATGCAACCAGGACGGAACCGCGCGTGTCGGAAAGATCGCGCCAGAAAACATGTAGAGCGGCAGGGTGATAAAGTTCTGGATGGTGCCAAAGTTCTCGAAGTCGGTAATCCACATAGCGATGACTATCCCTAAGCTAGAGATTGCCAGAGCCGTCACAAACGTGGCCCCTATCGTCGCCAGAACATTCAACGGGGTGAGGGTTACGGAGGCAAAAGGAGCAAAGACCAGAATAATGAGGGCCTGCATGGTTGAACTCGATGCACCCCCCAGGCATTTGCCGATCACCAACGTTGAGCGAGGCGTCGGGGCTACCTGAACCTCTTTTAGAAAGCCAAACTCGCGGTCATACACAATGGAGATCGCCGACTGAAGGCCACTGAATATGACCGTCATGGCGATCACGCCGGGAAAGACAAACTCCGCGTAGCTGAAACCCGCGATCGTGCCGAGCGAACCGCGTAAGCCAAAGCCAAGCGCGAAGAGCCAGACGAGCGCGCGCGCCACCGCGCCCAGCAGGCGCGAACGTTGCCGCCACAGACGTACCATATCGCGGCGCCAGATCATGGCAATGCCTTCTGGATCGAGAAATAATATGGGCGTGGACCGGCTTTCAGGTGTGAATTGTGGAGCCGCGATGGGCCGCGTTGTGTTGAGCATGAAACGAACTCCTTGTCTAACGACGTAAACGACCACGGCTGCGCAGGCGAGAACCGAGACGTTCTTTGGCACTGGCGGACTCGTCGCGAATAGCGCGACCGGTGAGGGAGACAAATACGTCTTCTAAGGTAGGAGCGGTCACGTTCACTCCACGTACCTCGATATCCGCCAATGTCAACTGGCGAATGACACTGGCTGCTAAGGTCTGCCCATCCTCTCCCTCGACAGTGACGGCCTGATCCTCGCGGCGTACCGTGCGACCAGGTGTACATTCAAGGACAAGCGCAGCCTCTTCGGGCGTGGATGTGCTGAGGCGCACGATATCCTGACCGACCAGGCGTTTGAGCGCGGCTGGGGTATCGAGAGCCACGATGTGTCCATGGTCGATGATGGCGATGCGATCACAATACTCAGCCTCTTCCATGTAGTGGGTCGTCATGAAGATCGTCAGTCCGGTACTCTCGCGCAGGCGCAATACATGTTCCCAGACGCTACGTCGCGTTTGTGGATCAAGGCCAACGGTTGGCTCATCGAGAAAGAGGGTCTGTGGCTCGTGCAAGAGGCCGCGTGCAACCTCTAGCCGGCGTTTCATGCCCCCGGAGAAGGTTTTCACGATATCTTTGCGGCGGTCGTCGAGACCCACGAGTTGCAGGACCTCTCGAATACGCGTCTCGCGTGTTTTGCGCGGCGTGTGATAGATCATACAATGGTAATAGAGATTTTGTTCCGCTGAGAGATACTCGTCAAGCGTCGGGTCTTGAAAGACGATGCCGATGCTCTGCCGCACCTGCGAGGCCTGGCGTTCAATATCATAGCCATTGATCCAGGCACGTCCACTTGTAGGACGAAGCAAGGTACACAGCATTTTAATCGTGGTGCTTTTTCCCGCGCCGTTGGGACCAAGAAAGCCGAAGGTTTCACCCTGTTCAACGTGCAGGTCGATGCCCTTCACGGCCTGGATGTCTCCGAAGGAGCGCGAAAGTTTCTCAACGCTGATGGTCATAATTGTACCTCAAGTATATGGTGCAGAACCGCGAGCGCCACGCGCAGTTGAGCAAGCTCTTCCTGGCTCAGATGGGCCAGGCGGCGTTGCAGGTTAGAACGACGGAACTGATCATAAAGAGCCAGGCTGCGTTTCCCCCGGTCGGTCGGCAGCACCCGCACTACGCGCCAATCTTGCTCGTCGCGTAAGCGTTCAACAAATCCCAGGGTGAGCAGTCGTTTGACCATGACCGTCGCCGTTGGTGGCGCAACATCCAACAGGTCAGCTAATTCCTGCATCGTGCAACCTTGATGCGTGTTAAGAATACGCAGCAGCCTGATTTGCCCGGTGGTCGCCCGAAGTTCAGCAATATCTTGCCACTCTGGAAGCAGGGACGCGGAGTTGACTTCGCGGGGGATATTGGCCCGAACTTGTTGCAGGAGCCTGGGAAGGAGGTCGAGCAATTCGTCGGCCATGTCTAATTCAGGTTGCGCAGAATCTTCCGTCATATATCCATAGGCTTTCCCGTTACTTAGATAGTCTATTACTTAGAGTACCTAAGTATATTTTATGCTGTTCGAGAAAGTATTGTCAAGTGTGGATTGGAAAAACCTGGGGAAAATGGCTCAAGTTGCATATGATCGGATCTCCGTGATATGCTGCTTTTACCAGAAGTGTGCGAACATACGTGCCGCTACAGTATAAGAAAGAGAACTCTCCATGGATGAAAGCCAGCAGGAGATCACATCACGCGTTACCACCTGGCGCTCTATTATCAAGGGCGATCAGAAAAGCTGGGTCCTGTTTGAACATGGCACTTGCCTTATCTTAATGCAGCCAGAAGCGGACTTGACGGCGCAAGCTCTCCAGATTATGTCCACCTGGGGACCCGTCAAGGTAGGTACCGATGCTGCCGATTTCGATGTCATCTCACTGCCAGATCCTCCTGGCGGTTGGATCGTGACTGGCCACCATCCCGATATGCTCAACTATGTCTCCCCGGAGGATGCCCCTGGCCCCAATCCTTCCGATCTGGTCATAGGTCTCTCAGGCAGAGCAAACCGTGACCAGGATGCGCGCTCCTTGAAGATTCTGGACATAGAAGACAAACGTTTCAAGGCATAAGAGAAGACGGCTAACCAGTTTTTTAACAATAAATACATTGCATGCTTTGCCAGTTCAACAACCAGGCGGGAGCGCATGGCATGCAAAAAGCATTTGTTGGCCGAGGCGGAGACCTTGTTGAGCAACAACAAATTGATATGTTTACTTCAACTTTATCTTAATCGAAAGTATCTTACATAAAATTTAGCTGGATTTTGTCAGAGAGCCACAGAAGAACAGGTTATATTACAGTCTGAAACGCTTGCTTATTGACTTTTCCCCGGACTATATCTTATACTATATCTAATTGATTCAGTAGCTGATAAAGTAAAGCGTCAGGGGAAGAAATCAGCGTCCTGAAAGGGGGGGAGCAAAGATGTAAGATGCGCTAAGGCTTGCATGCAGGCCTGTGATCACACTTCATGATTGAGAACAACGTCAATCGGCGGAGAATGTGTACATCTTAGACAGATGCGAGAAGCAAAGGGGTGCAAATTCATGGACGAACACCAGCAACTGTCTCAACTCCTGGCCGCAGGAGCGATGGGGCGCCGTGATTTTCTCAAACTGGCGAGCGCGCTTGGCCTCTCGGCAGGTGCGTTGGAAGCTTTGCTCATACAACAGGGGACTGCTCTGGCGGCCCCGGCAGATATTACATCAGGATTGGTCGGGTACTGGAAACTTGACGAGGGAAGTGGCACGAACGCGGCCGATTCTTCTGGCAATGGCAATAATGGGACGCTCAGCGGGGGGCCGGCCTGGACCACCGGTAAAATTGGCACCGCCCTCTCCTTCAATGGCGGAATGGGCGTCGATATTCATAGAAACGTGCTGAACACCAGTGGCAGTTACTCGGTCGTCGCCTGGGTGCAGCTTACCAACCTCAGTAACTGGTCAACAGCCGTGAGCCAGGATGGTACAACCATCAGCGGTTTCTTCTTGCAGTACACCAATCCAGGCGCCGGCGCCGATGGAGGCAAATTCGCCTTCACTGTGGTGAGCGCGGATTCAACGAGCGGAACCTCCGTTCGCGCTACCTCTCCCTTTATGCCCCTGGCCAACCGTTGGTATCATCTTGTTGGCATCCATGACGCTGGCAGCAATCAGATCAAACTCTACGTCAACGGCGCTCTGGTTGCCACGCGTTCGGTGGTGCCCGCGTGGAATGCGACCGGCGAGACGGTGATCGGGCACGCAAAATGGGGGGGAGGGCCGGTGGATTTCTGGCCCGGTCTGATCGACGATGTGCGGGTCTATAACCGCGTGCTGAGCGATCAGGATGTGCGGGACATCTACAATGCCGCGCCCGCGATTACGCCTGTGCGTCCACCTGCCGTCCCATTGGTGGTGCGCAGTCCCTACATCAATGTCTGGCAGGCCTCAAATGTCGCTCCCGGCACATGGTCAACGTTCTGGAATGGCAACATCAAAGCGCTTACCGGCATCGCGCGCATCGATGGCACCGCGTACGTCTTTTTCGGTGCGCCCGGTGGCATCGGTACGACCCAGCCCATGCCCCAGACGCAGCTAGAGATCACGCCCACCCAGTCGCGCTACACGTTCCAGGCAGGCGGTGTCGCCCTGAATGTAGATTTCCTCTCGCCGGTCGAAGCCAGTGACGTGCAGCGCCTCTCGATACCTTTCAGCTACATCTTTGCGCAAGCTCAGAGCATCGATGGCAATGCTCACAGCGTTAGTCTGTATTTCGATATCTCCGGCGAATGGGCGCATGGCAACAGCAGCGCGCTCATTGACTGGAGCATCGAGCAGGTCGCGCACTCCGGCGGCAACGTCAGCGCCTACGCGGTCAGGCCCGACGCGCCGGCAACGCTGGCTGAAAGCAACGACTATCCTTCGTGGGGCTCGGCCATCTGGGCCACGAACACCCAGGCGAATATGACCTACCAGAGCGGCCCGGATACCGTTGTGCGCTCGCTCGCCGTCTCTCAGGGCCATCTGAACAACAGCATGGACAGCAATATGCCGCGCGCCATCAACAATAACTGGCCCGTCTTTGCCTTCAACTTCGACTTTGGCAGCATTGGTGGTCAGCCGACTGGCCAGGTCACGCTGGTTATCGGGCATGTTCGCGAGCCGGCCGTCAGCTATCTGGGCGCGCCTCTCTCTTCGCTCTGGAAGTCTTACTGGTCGAGCTGGCAGCAGATGCTGGCCTTTGCCTACGACGATGCCACCGCAGCTATCAATCGCGCGGGCTCGCTTGATGCCAGCATCTCAACGGCCGCTGTTGCCGCTGGGGGAGCGTACTATGCTGCCCTGTGCTCTCTCGCGCTGCGCCAGGCCTTCGGTGGTGTAGAACTGATTGGTGGGCCATCCGGGCCCTGGTTGTTGCTCAAGG
>JALYVR010000829.1 GCA_030853145.1 Chloroflexota bacterium
GGGGGTCGCAGAGGGGCTGGGATCTCGCCTGAGATTGAAACTCACTTTCAGGTGAGAGGGGTGCAAATAATTCATAAGCCGCAGAGGTGGGGTCTCGCCTGAGATTGAAATGAGATTGAAACATTGAAAGAAACGGAGACCTTCTTAATGACACGCCCACGCCTACGAGACATAAACATAGCTATCGGACGCCTGCCCACCGGGCCACACAACGCGATTACCGATGTGCCGGGGGTGCTGGTGGGCCAGCACACTGTGGTGTATGATGAGCCGCGGGTGGCGCGCACGGGGGTGACGATGATCGTGCCCCGCGAGGGCGAGATCTGGAGCGACCAGGCTTTCGCGGGGGTGTTCAGCCTGAATGGCTGCGGGGAAATGACCGGCTCAATCTGGGTCGAGGAGTCTGGACTGCTGCACGCGCCGATTGGCATTACCAATACCAACGCGGTCGGCGCGGTGCGCGACGCGATCGCCGCCTATCCGGTTGAACGTGGGACCCCTACAGGGGCAGCCTCCGCCTCCTGGGATGGCTCTCTGCCGGTGGTCGCGGAGACCTGGGATGGCTGGCTCAACGATATCTTCGGCTTTCACGTCACAAAGGAGCATGCTTTCGAGGCGCTGGCGGCTGCGAAGAGCGGTCCCGTGGAGGAGGGCAATGTCGGTGGCGGCACTGGCATGATCTGTCACGAGTTCAAGGGCGGCATCGGCACTTCGTCGCGAGTCGTGGAGTGCCTGGGAGAGCACTATACCGTGGGGGCGCTGGTGCAGGCGAACTACGGTGGGCGTTACACGCTGCGCGTGGACGGCGTCCCCGTTGGGCGCGAGCTTGGCTATGATGTGGTGCCCAGTCCCTGGCCGCAGCCGCCACAGGCCAGCTCGATCATTATAATTATCGCCACCGACGCGCCCCTGCTGCCTGTGCAGTGCAAGCGCCTGGCGAAGCGGGCCGCTATCGGGCTGGCGCGCGCCGGTGGCACCGGCAACAATGGCAGCGGCGATATCTTCCTGGCCTTCGCTACCGGCAACCATGTGCGCATGGGCGAACTGAAGCCCATCTCTCTGACCATGCTGCCACACGATCTGATGGACGTGTTCTTCGAGGCCACAGCCGATGCTGTCGAGGAGTCCATCCTCAACGCGCTGACCGCCGCCGAGACGCTCACCGGCTGGCAGGGCCACACAGCCCACGCGCTGCCCCTGGACGAGTTACAGCGCGTGATGGCCAGATATCGACCACGCAGCTAAGCTACGACGAACCGTCTCCTTCACGATGAGAGGTAGGGGCGCCAGAGCGTAGGGGCGCTAATATCTATCCGCCGAATTTGAACTTCTCCAATCCTCTGATCCCTGTCTTCACGCGGAATAGGTCGCCGGAGAGCGGATAGCGCTGTTTCTGCTTCTCGCTGAGCTGGCGGCTGGCGGACGTAATATACAGCTCATCCAGGTGGGGGCCTCCGAAGACGCAGGAGGTGACATAGACGGCTGGCACCTGTATCGTCCGGTTCACCTTGCCGGTGGGGTCGTAGCGCACGATCCTGGCGCCTCCCCAATAGGCGCTCCAGATGCAACCCTCGCTATCGACGGTCAGGCCATCCGGCACGGCGCGATCATCAGGGGTATGCACGAAGGCGCGGCGATTGGCGAGCTCTCCTGTGGCGGCATCGAAATCAAAGGCGAAGATGGTGCGCAACGGCGAGTCGGTAAAATACATGATGGTGTTATCCGGGCTCCAGCCAATGCCGTTGGAAACAGCGACTGGCGTGAACATGGCATATACGGAGCCATCCGGGTCAAGCCGGTACAGCGTACCATCCGCCGGCGCCTGCTCGTCCTGGTTCATCGAGCCGGCCCAGAAACGGCCTGCGCAGTCTACCGCGCCATCGTTGAAGCGCATATACGGCTTACCCTCTTCAGGCTTCGCGATATAGCGCAGTTCTTGTGTCTGCGCCTCCCAGAAAGCAAAGCCATCCCTGGTTGCCATAATAAGGCCTCCGGAGGCGCGCAGAGCCATCACACCTATAGGCACACCGACATTGACGACAGCATATGCGCCCGTTGCAGGGCTGAAACGAGAGTAGGTGCCGCTCTCGATATCAACCCAGTACAATGCCTGCTCCTCTGTAGACCAGAGCGGGCCTTCCCCCAGCACATTCTGCACCGGGAGGATATGCTCTACATCGCTCATGCAATATACTCCATTCATGTTCCGCCTGCCGCGCCCCTATCCCCATTCGCGTAGGGATTCGGCTTGCCGCATCCGTGGGGCAGGCCCAAGGGCCTGGCAGGAGGCGGCACCCCAAGGGATGCCT